>NZ_PTRF01000072.1:0-228 GCF_002965705.1 Escherichia sp. MOD1-EC6842
CGCTTAACCTCACAACCCGAAGATGTTTCGTAAAACACCATCGTGTTGCGAAAATTTGAGAGACTCACGAACAACTTGCGTTGTTCAGTGTTTCAATTTTCAGCTTGATCCAGATTTTTAAAGAGCAAATATCTCAAACATCACCCGAAGATGAGTTTTGAGATATTAAGGCAGGTGACTTTCACTCACAAACCAGCAAGTGGCGTCCCCTAGGGGATTCGAACCCCT
>NZ_PTRF01000073.1:0-219 GCF_002965705.1 Escherichia sp. MOD1-EC6842
TAGTGCCGTTGAGGGTAGCGCCTGTGTCCGTTCTGATGATGCCTCCGCTGTTCTGAGTAATATCAACCGCACTGCCACCAGAGCTGACATTCAGCCACCCACCGCTGTTAATAGTAGTACTCGTGACACTGCCACCGCTGCTGACATACTGGTACCCACCGCTGTTAACGGTTGTGTCAGTAGCGCTGCCGTAGACATACTGGTACCCACCGCTGTTAA
>NZ_PTRF01000012.1:0-146817 GCF_002965705.1 Escherichia sp. MOD1-EC6842
GATACAGTGACTAACCTTGGTGCCGACGCGCTGGCATGGGATGACGCCTCAGGTGCATTCACCGCCGCACACGGCACCGAAGCCACCAGCAAAATCACTAACGTTACGGCGGGTGAGCTGACGGAGACCAGTACCGATGCCGTTAACGGTTCTCAGTTAAAAACCACTAACGACAATGTGGCAACCAACACCACTAACATCGCTACTAACACCACCAACATCACCAATCTGACTGATACGGTGAACAACCTCGGTGAAGATGCGCTGAAATGGGATGACGCCGCAAGCGCATTCACCGCTGCACACGGCACCGAAACCACCAGCAAAATCACTAACGTCACCGCTGGAACAATCTCATCTACCAGCACCGATGCCGTTAACGGTGGGCAACTGTTTAGCTTAAGTGATTCACTGGCAGACTATTTTGGCGGTAACGCCTCGGTTGATGAAAACGGTGTATTTACTGGCCCGTCCTACACCATCGGTAGCAACAGCTACGATAACGTAGGTGATGCGCTGGCGGCGATTAACACCTCCTTTAGCACTTCACTGGGCGACGCTCTGCTGTGGGATGAAACGGCAAGTGCATTCAGCGCCGGCCACGGTGGCAATGCCAGCAAAATTACCAATGTCGCAAATGGTGCCGTTTCTGAAACCAGCACCGATGCCATCAATGGTGGGCAACTCTACGGTGTGAGCAACTCTGTTGTTGATGCCCTGGGCGGTGGCGCCGCAGTAAATGCTGACGGTAGCATCAGTGCGCCGACGTACTCCATTGCTGATACCGATTACAATAACGTCGGTGATGCTCTGGACGCGATCGACTCAACCCTGGATGATGCGCTGCTCTGGGACGCAACCGCCGGTGAAAATGGTGCGTTCAGCGCCAGCCGCGATGGCAAAGCCAGCGTAATCACTAATGTTGCTAATGGTGATATTTCTGAAACCAGTACTGATGCAATTAATGGTTCACAGTTGTTCGCCACCAACACGTTGATCAATCAGCAAAATGAGATCATCAACCAGATTGCCGGTAATACCAGCATAGACTACATCGAAGAGAACGGTGCGGGTCTGAACTATGCGCGTACTAATGACACCGGCTTAACCTTTATTGATGCGAGCGCATCAGGTACTGGCGCTACAGCGGTGGGTTATAACGCTGTCGCTTCCGGCGAAAGCAGTGTCGCAATTGGTCAGAATAGCAGCAGCAGCGTTGATACTGGTATCGCGCTGGGTAGCGAATCCGTCTCCAGCCGTGTGATTGTTAAAGGTTCTCGTAACACCAGCGTAACCGAAGAAGGCGTTGTGATTGGTTACGACACCACTGACGGCGAACTGCTTGGCGCATTGTCGATTGGCGATGATGGTAAGTACCGTCAGATCATCAACGTTGCCGATGGTACTGAATCCCATGACGCCGTGACTGTACGCCAGTTGCAAAACGCCATTGGTGCTGTCGCCACCACTCCGACCAAGTACTACCATGCCAACTCAACGGAAGAAGATTCACTGGCGGTAGGTACTGACTCGCTGGCGATGGGCGCGAAAACTATCGTTAATGGTAATGCGGGTATTGGTATCGGCCTGAATACTCTGGTTCTGGCAGATGCCATCAACGGTATTGCTATCGGTTCTAACGCACGCGCCAACCATGCAAACAGTATTGCAATGGGTAATGGTTCTCAGACCACTCGCGGCGCTCAGACTGGCTACACCGCCTACAACATGGACGCGCCGCAGAACTCTGTCGGTGAGTTCTCTGTCGGCAGTGAAGACGGTCAACGTCAGATCACTAATGTCGCGGCGGGTTCGGCAGATACCGATGCCGTTAACGTTGGTCAGTTGAAAGTGACGGACGCACAGGTTTCCCAGAACACCCAGAGCATTACTAACCTGAATACTCAGGTAACGAATCTGGATACCCGCGTCACCAATATCGAAAACGGTATTGGCGATATCGTAAGCACCGGTAGCACCAAGTACTTCAAGACCAACACCGATGGCGTAGATGCTAACGCGCAGGGTAAAGACAGTGTTGCGATTGGCTCTGGCTCTATTGCTGCCGCTGATAACAGCGTTGCGCTGGGTACTGGCTCTGTGGCAAACGAAGAAAATACGATCTCCGTAGGTTCTTCCACTAACCAACGCCGTATCACCAACGTTGCCGCTGGTAAAAATGCTACTGACGCGGTTAACGTTGCGCAGTTGAAGTCTTCCGAAGCAGGCGGCGTGCGCTATGACACCAAAGCTGACGGTTCTGTTGATTACAGCAATATCACTCTCGGCGGTGGTAATGGCGGAACGACTCGCATCAGCAACGTTTCCGCTGGCGTTAACAACAACGACGCGGTGAACTACGCGCAGTTGAAGCAAAGCGTGCAGGAAACTAAGCAATACACCGATCAGCGCATGGTTGAGATGGATAACAAACTGTCCAAAACCGAAAGCAAGTTGAGCGGTGGTATCGCTTCTGCAATGGCGATGACCGGTCTGCCGCAGGCTTACACGCCAGGTGCCAGCATGGCCTCCATTGGTGGCGGTACATACAACGGTGAATCGGCTGTTGCTTTAGGTGTGTCGATGGTGAGCGCCAACGGTCGTTGGGTCTACAAATTACAAGGTAGTACCAATAGCCAGGGTGAATACTCCGCCGCACTTGGTGCCGGTATTCAGTGGTAATGACCCATTAAGTTAGTGTGACTAAGGGCAATTCTCTGAGGAGGGTTGCCCTTTTTTTGTTTGAAAATTGCACAAATTGTGACTTCGGCTTTTTGACATTAGCTTGAGGCTACATGCGCGCTGATCCCCTCACCCCGACCCTCTCCCCAAAGGGGCGAGGGGGAAAACGTGCTGCATCTGATACCGTGCATAATGGTTTTCTTGCATCGCCGGGCTGATGTGGGGTCTCGTGCGCGCTGCCCCCTCACCCCGACCCTCTCCCCAAAGGGGCGAGGGGGAAAAACGTACTGCATCTGATACCGTGCATAATGGTTTTCTTGCATCTCCGGGCTGGTGTGGGGTCTCGTGCGCGCTGCCCCCCTCACCCCGACCCTCTCCCCAAAGGGGCGAGGGGAAAAACGTGCTGCATCTGATACCGTGCATAATGGTTTTCTTGCATTGCCGGGCTGATGTGGGGTCTCGTGCGCGCTGATCCCCTCACCCCGCCCCTCTCCCCAAAGGGGCGAGGGGGAAAACGTGCTGCACCTGATACCGTGCATAATGGTTTTCTTGCATTGCTGAAGGACGCGCTCCATCTAACACCGAGCACAATCAGTCCCCTCGCCCCTCCGGGGAGAGGGTTAGGGTGAGGGGCACAAGCCAGCTCCGCAGCAAATTTTTCTCCCCCACAATAATTGGCCCTACCAATTCTTCGCTTATCTGACCTCTGGTTCACAGTTCCCCAATTAAAACTCACATTAACGTTGCCAATGCATAACATTTAGTTAACCATTCATTGTCATTATCCCTACACAACAAAATTGGCAGTGCCACTTTTACACAACGTGTGACAAGGAGATGAGCAACAGACTCATTACACGATGTGCGTGGCCTCCAGGAGACCTGCAATGAATCTCTGGCAACAAAACTACGATCCCGCCGGGAATATCTGGCTTTCCAGCCTGATAGCATCGCTTCCCATCCTGTTTTTTTTCTTTGCGCTTATTAAGCTCAAACTAAAAGGCTATGTCGCCGCCACATGGACAGTCGTTATCGCTCTGACCGTCGCGCTATTGTTCTACAAAATGCCGGTCGCCAACGCGCTGGCCTCGGTCGTTTATGGATTCTTCTACGGCTTGTGGCCCATCGCGTGGATCATTATTGCGGCGGTGTTCGTCTATAAGATCTCGGTGAAAACCGGACAGTTTGACATCATCCGCTCGTCTATTCTTTCAATAACCCCTGACCAGCGCCTGCAAATGCTGATCGTCGGTTTCTGTTTCGGCGCATTTCTCGAAGGTGCCGCAGGCTTTGGCGCACCGGTAGCAATTACCGCCGCATTGCTGGTCGGGCTGGGCTTTAAACCGCTGTACGCCGCCGGGCTGTGCCTGATTGTTAACACCGCGCCGGTGGCATTTGGCGCGATGGGTATTCCGATTCTGGTTGCCGGACAGGTAACAGGCATCGACAGCTTTGAGATTGGCCAGATGGTGGGACGTCAGCTACCGTTTATGACCATTATCGTCCTGTTCTGGATCATGGCGATTATGGATGGCTGGCGCGGTATCAAAGAAACCTGGCCTGCGGTCGTGGTTGCGGGCGGCTCGTTTGCCATCGCACAGTACCTTAGCTCTAACTTTATTGGGCCGGAACTGCCGGACATTATCTCTTCGCTGGTATCGCTGCTCTGCCTGACGCTGTTCCTCAAACGTTGGCAGCCGGTGCGCGTCTTCCGCTTCGGCGATCTGGGTGCATCCCAGGTTGATATGACGCTGGCTCACACCGGTTACACCGCAGGTCAGGTGTTACGTGCCTGGACACCGTTCCTGTTCCTGACCGCCACCGTAACGCTGTGGAGTATTCCGCCGTTTAAAGCCCTGTTCGCTTCGGGTGGTGTGCTGTATGAGTGGGTGATCAACATTCCGGTGCCGTATCTCGACAAACTGGTTGCCCGTATGCCGCCAGTTGTCAGCGAAGCCACTGCCTATGCCGCCGTGTTTAAGTTTGACTGGTTCTCTGCCACCGGTACTGCCATTCTGTTTGCTGCGCTGCTCTCTATCGTCTGGCTGAAGATGAAACCCTCTGACGCCATCAGCACTTTCGGCAGCACACTGAAAGAACTGGCGCTCCCCATCTACTCCATCGGTATGGTGCTGGCTTTCGCCTTTATCTCGAACTATTCAGGGCTGTCGTCAACGCTGGCGCTGGCACTGGCGCATACCGGTCATGCATTCACCTTCTTCTCGCCGTTCCTCGGCTGGCTGGGGGTATTCCTGACCGGGTCGGATACGTCATCTAACGCCCTGTTTGCCGCGCTGCAAGCCACCGCAGCACAACAAATTGGCGTCTCTGATCTGTTGCTGGTTGCTGCCAACACCACCGGCGGCGTCACCGGCAAGATGATCTCTCCGCAGTCCATCGCCATTGCCTGTGCGGCGGTAGGCCTGGTGGGCAAAGAGTCAGATCTGTTCCGCTTTACTGTCAAACACAGCCTGATATTCACCTGTATGGTGGGCGTGATGACCACGCTTCAGGCCTACGTCTTAACGTGGATGATTCCGTAATGATGGTTATACCCAGACGCCTGTCAGACGAGGTAGCTTCCCGTGTGCGGGCGCTGATTGATGAACAAAATCTGGAACCGGGCATGAAGTTGCCCGCTGAACGCCAACTGGCGATGCAGCTCGGCGTGTCGCGCAATTCCCTGCGCGAGGCGCTGGCAAAACTGGTCAGTGAAGGTGTGCTGCTTAGTCGTCGCGGTGGCGGGACGTTTATCCGCTGGCGCCATGACGCGTGGTCGGAGCAAAACATCGTCCAGCCGCTGAAAACGCTGATGGCTGATGATCCGGATTACAGCTTCGATATTCTGGAAGCCCGCTACGCCATTGAGGCCAGCACCGCCTGGCACGCAGCAATGCGTGCCACACAAGCCGATAAAGAAAAGATTCAGCTTTGCTTTGAAGCAACGCTCAGCGAAGACCCGGATCTCGCCTCGCAAGCGGACGTTCGTTTTCACCTGGCAATTGCCGAAGCCTCACATAACATCGTGCTGCTGCAAACCATGCGCGGTTTCTTTGATGTCCTGCAATCTTCAGTGATGCAAAGTCGTCAGCGGATGTATCTGGTGCCGCCCGTTTTTTCGCAACTGACTGAACAGCATCAGGCGGTCATTAACGCCATTTTTGCCGGTGATGCCGACGGTGCGCGTAAAGCAATGATGTCGCACCTCAGCTTTGTCCACACCACCATGAAACGATTCGATGAAGATCAGGCTCGCCGTGCACGCATTACCCGCCTGCCCGGTGAGCATAATGAGCATTCGAGGGAGAAAAACGCATGATTATTTCCGCAGCCAGCGATTATCGCGCCGCAGCGCAACGCATTCTACCGCCGTTCCTGTTCCACTACATGGATGGCGGTGCATATTCTGAATACACGCTGCGCCGCAACGTGGAGGATTTGTCAGAAGTGGCGCTGCGCCAGCGTATTCTGAAAAACATGTCCGACTTAAGCCTGGAAACGACGCTGTTTAATGAGAAATTGTCGATGCCAGTGGCGCTGGCTCCGGTGGGTTTGTGCGGCATGTATGCGCGTCGCGGCGAAGTTCAGGCAGCCAAAGCGGCTGATGCGCATGGCATTCCGTTTACTCTCTCGACGGTTTCAGTTTGCCCGATTGAAGAAGTCGCTCCAGCTATCAAACGTCCGATGTGGTTCCAGCTTTATGTGCTGCGCGATCGCGGCTTTATGCGTAACGCACTGGAACGGGCAAAAGCGGCGGGCTGTTCGACACTGGTTTTCACCGTGGATATGCCGACGCCAGGCGCACGTTATCGTGACGCACACTCCGGTATGAGCGGCCCGAATGCCGCAATGCGCCGCTACTTGCAGGCGGTGACGCATCCGCAATGGGCGTGGGATGTCGGCCTGAACGGTCGTCCACATGATTTAGGTAATATTTCGGCTTACCTCGGCAAACCGACCGGACTGGAAGATTACATCGGCTGGCTGGGGAATAACTTCGATCCGTCCATCTCATGGAAAGACCTTGAGTGGATCCGCGATTTCTGGGATGGCCCGATGGTGATCAAAGGGATCCTCGACCCGGAAGATGCGCGTGATGCAGTACGTTTTGGTGCTGATGGGATTGTGGTTTCTAACCACGGTGGCCGCCAGCTGGACGGTGTACTCTCTTCCGCTCGTGCGCTGCCTGCTATCGCGGATGCGGTGAAAGGTGATATCGCCATTCTGGCAGATAGCGGGATTCGTAACGGACTTGATGTCGTGCGTATGATCGCGCTCGGTGCCGATACCGTACTGCTGGGTCGTGCGTTCCTGTATGCGCTGGCAACAGCGGGTCAGGCGGGCGTGGCGAACTTGCTGAATCTGATCGAGAAAGAGATGAAAGTGGCGATGACGCTGACTGGCGCGAAATCCATCAGTGAGATTACGGAAGATTCGCTGGTTCAGGGGCTGGGTAAAGAGTTGCCTGCGGCACTGGCTCCGATGGCGAAAGGGAATGCAGCATAGTCGTTTGCGCCCCCTCACCCTAACCCTCTCCCTCAGGGAGAGGGAACCGATCGGCGCTGTCTGTACTCCCTCAGGCTAAAAACAATTCCTCGCCCTATTTTCCTCCTGGCTTCTTTAAGGTGAGGAGAAAATACCTTACCTGCCCGACACTACATTGTCTCCCTCACCTTTTCTCCCTCGCCCCTCCGGGGAGAGGGGACCGTTCGGCGCTGTCTGTACTCCCTCAGGCTAAAAACAATTCCTCGCCCTATTTTCCTCCTGGCTTCTTTAAGGTGAGGAGAAAATACCTTACCTGCCCGACACTACATTGTCTCCCTCACCTTTTCTCCCTCGCCCCTCCGGGGAGAGGGGACCGTTCGGCGCTGTCTGTACTCCCTCAGGCTAAAAACAATTCCTCGCCCTATTTTCCTCCTGGCTTCTTTAAGGTGAGGAGAAAATACCTTACCTGCCCGACACTACATTGTCTCCCTCACCTTTTCTCCCTCGCCCCTCCGGGGAGAGGGGACCGTTCGGCGCTGTCTGTACTCCCTCAGGCTAAAAACAATTCCTCGCCCTATTTTCCTCCTGGCTTCTTTAAGGTGAGGAGAAAAGACCTTACCTGCCCGACACTACATTGTCTCCCTCACCTTTTCTCCCTCACCCCTCCGGGGAGAGGGAACCGATCGGCGCTGTCTGTACTCCCTCAGGCTGAAAACAATTCCTCGCCCTATTTTCCTCCTGGCTTCTTTAAGGTGAGGAGAAAAGACCTTACCTGCCCGACACTACATTGTCTCCCTCACCTTTTCTCCCTCACCCCTCCGGGGAGAGGGAACCGATCGGCGCTGTCTGTACTCCCTCAGGCTGAAAACAATTCCTCGCCCTATTTTCCTCCTGGCTTCTTTAAGGTGAGGAGAAAAGACCTTACCTGCCCGACACTACATTGTCTCCCTCACTCTGAAACGACACCGCACTCTTTTTTTCTCCCTCGCCCCTCCGGGGAGAGGGCCGGGGTGAGGGGAAAAGGCCGCACTAATCCCCGATTTTCTGCTATCCTGCCCCCGCACTAAGGGGGCAGTATGCTAAACATCGTACTTTACGAACCAGAAATTCCGCCAAACACTGGCAACATCATCCGTCTTTGCGCTAATACCGGCTTTCGTCTGCATATCATCGAACCGATGGGATTTGCCTGGGACGATAAGCGCCTGCGCCGCGCGGGGCTGGACTATCACGAGTTTACTGCCGTTACGCGTCATCATGACTATAGCGCGTTCCTTAGAGCAGAAAATCCCCAGCGTCTGTTTGCCCTCACCACTAAAGGCACACCCGCCCATAGCGCCGTAAGCTATCAGGATGGCGACTATCTGATGTTCGGCCCGGAAACACGCGGCCTGCCAGCAAGCATTCTTGATGTCCTGCCCGCTGAACAAAAAATTCGGATTCCGATGGTGCCGGACAGCCGCAGCATGAACCTGTCCAATGCAGTGTCGGTCGTGGTGTATGAAGCCTGGCGGCAGTTGGGATATCCGGGAGCGGTGTTGAGAGATTAGTTACGCCAGGCCGGATAAGATGCGGTTAGCATCGCATCCGGCACGAGCACAGGACGTCAGATCCCATCCCCATACTCAAACGTATGGTGAATGCCGTTGAAATGCTGATCCATATCCATTGACGGTTTATCGCTGTCTGGTTTACCGACGATACGCGCCGGAACGCCAGCAGCGGTGGTATGCGGCGGCACTGGTTGCAGCACGACAGAACCCGCGCCAATCTTCGCGCCGCGCCCAACTTCAATATTGCCGAGAATTTTCGCGCCCGCGCCAATCATCACGCCTTCACGAATTTTTGGGTGACGGTCGCCGCTGGTTTTGCCCGTACCGCCAAGGGTGACGGATTGCAGAATCGACACGTCGTTTTCAATCACCGCTGTTTCACCAACGACGATGCCTGTCGCGTGGTCGAGCATGATACCGCGACCAATTTTTGCCGCCGGGTGAATATCGACCTGAAAAGTCACCGACACCTGATTTTGCAGGAAAATAGCCAGTGCGCGACGCCCCTGATTCCACAACCAGTGACCGATGCGATACGCCTGCAAGGCATGAAAACCTTTCAGGTATAACAATGGGGTTGAGTATTTATCAACTGCCGGGTCACGGGTACGCACCGCCTGAATATCGCAGGCCGCAGAAGCGATCATTTCCGGGTCAGCGGCGTAGGCTTCTTCCACCACTTCACGGATAGCAATAGCAGGCATAATCGGCGATGACAGCTTGTTCGCCAGCATGTAGCTCAGTGCACTGCCAAGGTTTTCATGCTTGAGTAACGTTGCGTGGTAAAAACTGGCCAGCATTGGCTCACAGTCCGCCAGCGTTCTGGCTTCCGCTTTAATATTGTTCCAGACAATTTCCAGTTCTTCACACGACATTGCTTACTCCACACGATGAGATAATGACCGGCTCGTTCTGCGCGAGCCGGGTCATAGCGGTAACAAAGGTTCCCTGGGTTTAGTGGCTGCTTCGCTCGTCCTTGCGTGCACGACCTAATAAAGTCAATGCTGCCTCGCGCGCGTTTTTTCCGCAATATAATACTTGATAAATTTCCTCGGTTATTGGCATTTCAACGCCGAAGCGGTGCGCCAGTTCGCGGACTTCTTTCGTATTGCGGTAGCCTTCCACCACCTGACCAATCTTCTCTTGCGCGCTTTGTACATCCATGCCCTGACCGAGCATCATGCCAAAACGGCGGTTCCGCGACTGGTTGTCGGTGCAGGTAAGCACCAGATCGCCCAGACCGGCCATGCCCATAAAGGTGGCAGGATCGGCGCCCAGCGCCGTGCCCAGACGCGACATTTCAGCCAGACCACGGGTGATCAGCGCCGTTCGCGCATTCGCCCCGAAACCGATACCGTCGGACATGCCGGCACCGATCGCAATGACGTTTTTCACCGCGCCGCCAAGCTGCACGCCAATGAAATCCGGGTTGCTGTAAACGCGGAAACTTTTGCCGCAGTGCAGCAGTTGCTGGAGGTCATCAGCAAAGGTTTGATCGGTAGAGGCCAGCGAAATGGCCGTTGGTAAACCCGCCGCCAGTTCTTTCGCAAAAGTCGGGCCAGAGATAACCGCCAGTGGAATTTGATCGCCTAACGCCTCGCGCGCTACGTCCTGTAACAGACGCCCTGTTTCCGCTTCCAGTCCTTTTGTCGCCCACACCAGACGCGCATCAGGGCGCAGCAGCGGTTTAATCTGGCGCAGCACTTCACCAAAGACATGGCTGGGTACGACGACGAGAATATTGCGGCTGGCTGCCAGTGCGGTGGCGAGATCGCTTTCAAGGTGAAGCGTATCGGGAAAAGGCACATCGGGGAGAAACGCGGCGTTACAGCGGTCGCGTTCAAGCGTCGCGATATGTTCAGGGTCATGGCCCCAGAGGACAACCTCGTGGCCATTTCTTGCCAGGGTGATGGCAAGAGCGGTGCCGTACGAGCCGGCACCGATCACAGTCATTGAAGCATTACGTTGGTTCATCAGGCATCCTGATGTTCTTCAGTACCTTCGCCAGCCTGCTGCTGCAAATAGTTCATGAACAGCGCATCGAAGTTAACCGGCGCAAGGTTCAGTTGCGGGAACGTACCGCGAGATACCATGCTGGTGATGCATTCACGAGCATACGGGAACAGAATGTTCGGGCAGTATGCGCCCAGGCAATGTGCCATCTGGGTGCCTTCGATACCCGCGATGGAGAAAATACCGCCCTGCTGAACTTCGCACAGGAACGCGGTTTCTTCGCCCAGGGATGCCGTTACGGTAACACGCAGTACCACTTCGTAAACGTCATCTGCCAGTTGAGAAGATGCCGTATCCAGATCAAGTTTAACTTCTGGCTGCCAATCTTTCTGGAAAACGTGCGGCGCGTTCGGCGCTTCGAAAGAAATATCCTTGGTATAAATACGCTGGATCTGGAAGGTCATTTCGGTGTTGTTTTGTTCTGACATGTGTAGAAAACCCTTAAGTGTTGTCCTTAAATACTGCGCAGTGTAATGCCAACGTTAATACGTTATTTCAGCAGGGGATCCAGTCCACCACGTGCATCCAATGCATACAAGTCGTCACAGCCGCCAATGTGCTGTGCGTCAATAAAAATTTGCGGAACCGTGGTGCGACCACTGCGTTTGATCATCTCTTCACGCTTAGCGGCGTTGCCATCAATCGGTAGCTCCTGGAAACTTACGCCCTTGCTGCTCAGCAGTGCTTTTGCACGATGGCAATACGGGCAGGTTTCTTTGGTATAGATTTCAACATTGGCCATAACTTAGCTCCTGTTTTTTTACCCTGAAATTTCATATTGCAGGGCGGCTGCAAAATGGAGTGTCCCCAGAAGCTTATATCAATAAGTCGCTGGGGGTCTAATTGCAGCTAACGGCCTGCTGCATGAAAGATGGCGGGTAAATTATTTGCCGCGCACCAGAGGCAAGTTTTCGCCAGCCCAGCCAGCGACGCCTTCTTTCAGCACGAATACTTGCGCAAAACCCGCTTTCGTCAGCGCGTTTGCAGGCTCCTGGCACTGCATACCAGAACCGTCTACCACGATAACCGGTTTGTCTTTGTGCTTCTCAAGTTCACCAACATTGTTGGCTTTGATTTCGCTCGGCAACAAATTGATAGAACCTGCGATATGGCCTTTACGGAAGTCATCACGCTGGCGTAAATCCACAACCACTGCGTCTTCTTTGTTGATCAGACGCGTAGCTTCACCACGAGTAATTACCTTCACTTTTGAGGTCAAGCTCTTAAACGTAGTAACAAGAACCGCCACCAGTAACGCGATCCAGGCGATACTCAGTATGGGATGACGGCCAACAAATTGCATAATTTCTTGCATGGGGGGTAATAACTCCCGACGTAGTGATTAAAAACCAGGGAAGGAGTATACCTGCGCGTTGCGGCAAATACAGCCAGCGCGTGCACCGGAATGCAATTTTGCGGCACGCTACGAAAAAAAATCGCAAATCTGGCATCGGCTTGCCGCGAGCGGTCGTATATTTTGATCTTCAGAGGCTATTTTATCGATTCAGCTGTAGTAAAATTACGCAAATTTTGACTCTTGAGTATGAGGTTGTCGCAATGTCGGTTTCTAAAAAACCTATGGTACTGGTGATTCTGGATGGCTATGGCTATCGTGAAGAACAACAGGATAACGCCATTTTTAGTGCTAAAACCCCGGTAATGGATGCACTGTGGGCCAATCGTCCGCATACCCTGATCGACGCTTCCGGTCTGGAAGTCGGTCTGCCTGACCGTCAGATGGGTAACTCCGAAGTAGGCCACGTTAACCTGGGTGCCGGCCGCATCGTGTATCAGGACCTGACTCGTCTGGACGTTGAAATCAAAGATCGCGCTTTCTTCGCTAACCCGGTGCTGACTGGTGCGGTAGATAAAGCGAAAAATGCGGGCAAAGCGGTACACATTATGGGTCTGCTCTCCGCAGGCGGCGTACACAGCCACGAAGATCACATCATGGCGATGGTAGAGCTGGCGGCTGAACGTGGCGCAGAGAAAATCTACCTGCACGCATTCCTTGACGGTCGCGACACCCCGCCGCGCAGTGCTGAATCCTCACTGAAAAAATTCGAAGAGAAATTTGCCGCGCTGGGTAAAGGCCGCGTAGCGTCCATCATTGGTCGTTACTACGCGATGGATCGCGATAACCGTTGGGATCGCGTTGAAAAAGCTTATGACCTGCTGACTCTGGCGCAAGGTGAGTTCCAGGCTGATACCGCCGTTGCTGGTTTGCAGGCCGCTTATGCTCGCGACGAAAACGACGAGTTTGTGAAAGCGACCGTTATCCGTGCTGAAGGCCAGCCAGATGCAGCGATGGAAGACGGCGATGCGCTGATTTTCATGAACTTCCGCGCTGACCGCGCACGTGAAATCACTCGTGCATTCGTGAACGCTGATTTCGACGGCTTCGCGCGTAAGAAAGTGGTTAACATCGATTTCGTGATGCTGACCGAATACGCCGCTGACATCAAAACTGCCGTTGCTTACCCACCAGCCTCTCTGGTTAACACCTTCGGCGAGTGGATGGCGAAAAACGATAAAACTCAGCTGCGTATTTCCGAAACCGAAAAATATGCCCACGTCACTTTCTTCTTCAACGGTGGCGTAGAAGAGTCGTTCAAAGGCGAAGATCGCATTCTGATCAACTCGCCGAAAGTGGCTACCTACGATCTGCAGCCGGAAATGAGCTCCGCAGAGCTGACCGAAAAACTGGTTGCTGCCATCAAGAGCGGCAAATACGACACCATTATCTGTAACTATCCGAACGGCGACATGGTAGGTCACACCGGGGTGATGGAAGCAGCAGTTAAAGCAGTTGAAGCACTGGATCACTGCGTGGCAGAAGTGACCAAAGCTGTTGAGTCTGTGGGTGGACAACTGCTGATCACCGCTGACCACGGTAACGCTGAACAGATGCGCGATCCGGCTACGGGTCAGGCTCACACGGCGCATACCAACCTGCCAGTTCCGCTGATTTATGTTGGCGATAAGAACGTGAAAGCGGTTGAAGGCGGCAAACTTTCTGACATCGCGCCGACCATGCTCTCTTTAATGGGTATGGAAATCCCGCAAGAGATGACTGGTAAGCCGCTGTTCATCGTGGAATAATCCCTCCCCATGAGGGGAAAGGCGATTAATACCATGACACGGGCCACGAAACCGCGCAGGTTTGCAGTCAGGCCCATCATTTACGCCAGCGTTCTTTGCGCTGGCGTATTGTTGTGCACTTTTTCTGCCCACGCGGATGACCGCGACCAACTCAAGTCTATTCAGGCTGATATCGCTGCCAAAGAGCGTGCGGTACGCCAACAACAGCAACAACGCTCAAGCCTGCTGGCACAATTGAAAAAGCAGGAAGAGGCGATCTCCGAAGCCACTCGTAAACTGCGCGAAACGCAAAATACGCTCAATCAACTGAATAAACAGATTGATGAGATGAACGCCTCGATTGCCAAACTGGAACAGCAAAAAGCGGCTCAGGAACGCAGTCTCGCCGCGCAACTGGACGCCGCATTTCGCCAGGGTGAGCATACGGGTATACAGCTGATTCTCAGCGGTGAAGAAAGCCAGCGCGGTCAGCGTTTACAGGCTTATTTCGGCTATCTCAACCAGGCGCGACAAGAAACCATCGCCGAACTGAAGCAAACACGTGCAGAAGTCGCCATGCAGCGCGCCGAACTGGAAGAGAAACAGAGCGAGCAACAAACGCTGTTATACGAACAACGCGCCCAGCAGGCGAAGCTGACCCAGGCGCTGAACGAGCGTAAGAAGACGCTGGCAGGGCTGGAATCTTCCATTCAACAAGGTCAGCAGCAGCTAAGTGAACTGCGCGCTAACGAATCTCGTCTGCGCAATAGCATTGCTCGTGCAGAAGCGGCAGCGAAAGCGCGTGCTGAACGAGAAGCGCGTGAGGCTCAGGCTGTTCGCGACAGGCAAAAAGAAGCGACGCGCAAAGGCACCACCTACAAACCGACTGAAAGCGAAAAATCGCTGATGTCCCGAACCGGTGGTCTGGGTGCGCCGCGTGGTCAGGCATTCTGGCCGGTTCGCGGGCCGACGCTGCATCGCTATGGCGAGCAGCTACAGGGTGAATTACGCTGGAAAGGAATGGTTATCGGTGCCTCAGAAGGTACTGAAGTTAAAGCGATTGCCGACGGTCGGGTGATTCTGGCTGACTGGCTGCAAGGCTACGGTCTGGTGGTGGTGGTTGAGCACGGTAAAGGCGACATGAGCCTTTATGGCTATAATCAGAGCGCACTGGTGAGCGTTGGTTCGCAGGTTCGCGCGGGTCAGCCAATTGCACTGGTGGGCAGCAGTGGCGGTCAGGGTCGGCCCTCACTCTATTTCGAAATTCGCCGCCAGGGTCAGGCGGTCAATCCACAACCGTGGTTGGGAAGATAAGTTTTGTTTCCATTTCGTCGTAACGTTCTTGCATTTGCCGCTCTGTTGGCTCTCTCCTCCCCTGTATTTGCTGGCAAACTTGCCATCGTCATTGATGATTTTGGTTATCGCCCGCACAACGAAAACCAGGTGCTGGCGATGCCCTCCGCTATCTCTGTCGCCGTGTTACCTGACTCGCCACACGCCAGAGAGATGGCAACCAAAGCGCATAACAGCGGTCACGAAGTATTGATTCATCTACCGATGGCACCGTTGAGTAAGCAGCCGCTGGAGAAAAATACGCTGCGCCCGGAGATGAGCAGCGACGAGATTGAGCGCATTATTCGCAGTGCGGTCAATAACGTGCCCTATGCCGTGGGGATCAACAACCACATGGGCAGCAAGATGACCTCTAACCTTTTTGGTATGCAGAAAGTGATGCAGGCGCTGGCGCGTTACAATCTTTATTTCCTCGACAGTGTGACTATCGGTAATACCCAGGCGATGCGCGCCGCACAAGGTACTGGCGTAAAAGTCATCAAACGGAAAGTGTTTCTCGATGATTCCCAGAACGAAGCGGACATCCGTATGCAGTTCAATCGCGCAATTGACCTGGCGCGTCGCAACGGTTCAACCATCGCCATTGGTCATCCTCACCCTTCAACAGTTCGCGTATTGCAACAGATGGTTTATAACCTGCCGCCAGACATTACGCTGGTGAAAGCCAGCAGCTTGCTGAATGAACCGCAGGTCGATACGTCTACACCGCCGAAGAACACTGTGCCCGACGCACCGCGTAATCCGTTCCGTGGAGTGAAGCTGTGTAAACCGAAGAAACCGCTGGAACCGGTTTATGCTAATCGCTTCTTTGAAGTATTAAGCGAAAGCATCAGCCAGAGCACGCTGATCGTTTACTTCCAGCATCAGTGGCAGGGCTGGGGCAAACAGCCCGAAGCGGCGAAGTTTAACGCTAGCGCAAATTAAAGGCGCTGCGCGTAATGCGATGGTGCGACCGTGTTTTGTCGCGCCATTGCCATAAGCGGAAAGACCACAGTAATGCCTGATAACCCACCTTTACGCTGCGGACATTAGTAATCAGACGCTTATACATGCCGGAAGTAAATATCTCGGCAATCATCCGCTGGCGGGTAATAATATCCGGTTCTTTGCGCACCGCATGGCAAACGCGCAATGCTTCGTAAGTTATTTGTTGATGAAATTCCGGATAAATCATAATTTTGTCGGCATAATTTCTATTTAATTTCTCCAGCAGGCGGGTAATTTTAATATAGTGCCGTTGATAATTAAGATTTTTATTTCCTTGTCGATTCAACCGACTCACTGACGTATTATGCAGATAATATTTATATAACGATTGTTCGGTATATCGCGCACGCAGCGCGTTAAACATAAATTCTGTTGTCCAGACAATATCCTGATGATGCAATCCAGCAATAAATTTAATGTTATTTTTTACAATAACATCTCGGCGATAAACACCCATCCAGACAACGTGAGTCCAGCGGCGAGAAGAAAGTCCCATCCGCAGCCAGTCCGGGCCGGTTAATACGCCGGTTGAGCGAAGGCGATCGGTGGGGATGGATTGCCAGGTTTCCCCCGTTTCACGAAAACACCAGTCAGCATTGCACTGCGCCACATCGAGATCGTCCTCTAACGCCATTGTCATCAGCGTTTCGTACATGGTGGGATAGACTTCATCATCTGCATCGACAAAAGCAACATATTTGCCCGTCGCTGCCTCGATCCCGCGATTACGCGCCACCGATGCGCCAGCATTCGCCTGATGCAACAAACGAACGTGAGGAAAGTTTTCTGCGTAATGCTTTGCTATTTCAACAGAATTATCCGTTGAACCATCGTTAATAATAATGATTTCCAGAGCAGTCCAGGTTTGCGCAATTAAAGATTCCATACAAGTGCGGAAATCATCGCCCGCATTATATAACGGGATAATAACACTAAGTTTATTGGTGCTGTTCATCATAAATTACCGACGGCCTCTGAAGTTACCCTAACGTTGTACAGACTTTGTATTAAGAAACCATTAAGCCTGTGAGATATTATTTTTACAGGTGAGAGAGTCACTTCAGGCTAGAGAGATAATGAGAACAGCTATATAAGAGATCAGCGCAATTACGATATTTTTATTACACTGACAGGATTTTACATATTTAACAGATTATCCTCAGATAAAAGGGCTGGAATACCAGCCCTTATTCGTGTTAATCCCAGCTCAGGATAACTTTCCCGGACTGGCCTGAACGCATAGCGTCGAAGCCCTTCTGGAAATCATCGATGGAGAAACGATGGGTAATGATTGGCGAGAGATCGAGGCCAGACTGAATCAGCGCCGCCATCTTGTACCAGGTTTCAAACATCTCACGACCGTAAATGCCTTTAATGAACAAGCCTTTAAAGATCACTTTTGTCCAGTCGATCGACATGTCAGAAGGTGGAATACCTAGCATCGCAATACGGCCACCGTGGTTCATGGTGTCGAGCATGGTACGAAACGCTGGCGGCGCACCGGACATTTCCAGACCGACATCAAAACCTTCGGTCATGCCTAGCTCCGCCATCACGTCATTGAGATTTTCTTTCGCGACGTTAACTGCACGCGTAATACCCATTTTGCGCGCCAGTTCGAGACGATATTCATTAACGTCGGTGATAACCACATTACGCGCGCCGACATGTTTCGCCACCGCCGCCGCCATAATACCAATCGGGCCTGCACCAGAAACCAGAACATCTTCGCCCACTAAATCAAACGACAGTGCCGTGTGTACAGCATTTCCGAACGGATCGAAAATTGCGGCTAAGTCGTCGGAGATATTGTCGGGGATTTTGAAGGCGTTGAACGCCGGAATCACCAGATATTCGGCGAAGCAGCCCGGACGGTTAACGCCGACGCCGATCGTGTTGCGGCACAGATGGGTACGACCACCACGGCAGTTACGGCAATGACCGCAGGTGATATGACCTTCGCCAGACACGCGATCGCCAATCTGGAAGCCTTTCACTTCCTGACCAATGCCCACCACTTCACCAACATACTCATGGCCCACGACCATCGGCACCGGGATGGTTTTTTGCGACCACTCATCCCAGTTATAGATGTGAACGTCAGTCCCGCAGATGGCTGTTTTACGGATTTTAATCAGCAGATCGTTATGCCCGAGTTCCGGTACAGGAACGTCAGTCATCCAGATGCCCTCTTCCGCTTTCAGTTTGGATAACGCTTTCATCTCACATCCTCACTCAGGCAATTACGCCCAGTTGTTTACCAATACGCGTGAACGCTTCTACCGCACGCGTAATTTGCTCAGGAGTATGCGCCGCAGACATCTGGGTACGAATACGCGCCTGACCTTTCGGTACGACCGGATAGAAGAACCCGGTGACGTAAATACCCTCTTTTTGCAGCTCGCGGGCAAATTTCTGCGCCACTACTGCATCACCAAGCATGACCGGAATAATGGCGTGATCGGCACCCGCCAGGGTAAAGCCCGCCGCCGACATTTGCTCACGGAACTGACGCGCGTTAGCCCACAGGCGGTCACGCAGTTCGCTGCCCGCTTCGACCATCTCCAGCACTTTAATGGAAGCGGCGACAATCGCTGGTGCCAGCGAGTTGGAGAACAGGTACGGACGAGAACGCTGGCGCAGCCACTCAACCACTTCTTTGCGCGCAGCAGTGTAACCACCAGAAGCACCGCCTAAGGCTTTACCCAACGTGCCGGTGATAATATCGACACGCCCCATCACATCGCAGTATTCATGGGAACCACGACCGTTTTCACCGACAAAACCAACCGCATGGGAGTCATCCACCATCACCAGCGCATCGTAAATATCTGCCAAATCGCAAACGCCTTTCAGGTTGGCAATCACGCCGTCCATCGAGAACACGCCGTCGGTGGCAATCAGCACATGTCGCGCTCCGGCTTCACGCGCTTCTTTTAAACGCGCTTCCAGCTCCTGCATATTGTTGTTGGCATAGCGATAACGTTTGGCTTTGCACAGACGCACACCATCAATAATAGACGCGTGGTTCAGTGCGTCGGAGATAATGGCGTCTTCCGCGCCCAGCAGCGTTTCAAACAGGCCGCCGTTGGCATCAAAACAGGAAGAGTAGAGAATCGCATCTTCCATACCCAGGAATGCCGCCAGTTTCTGCTCAAGCTCTTTATGGCTATCCTGAGTGCCGCAGATAAAACGTACTGAAGCCATGCCGAAACCATGAGAATCCATTCCCGCTTTTGCCGCCGCAATCAGCTCTGGATGGTTCGCCAGCCCAAGATAGTTGTTGGCACAAAAGTTGATGACGTGGCTTCCATCAGCCACAGTGATGTCTGCTTGCTGCGCAGACGTGATAATGCGCTCTTCTTTAAACAACCCTTCCGCCCGTGCGGTTTCCAGGTCGTTGGTTAACTGCTGATAAAATTCTCCACGCATTGCGATTCTCCAGACAGGGCAAATTCCAGCACATATTACCCAAACTTATAGGTCGCGACGAGATGACGCGTTAACACTTCTGCAAAATTTAGAATAAATAACGCCCATTACTCTCACTTTCGGCGAATGGCTGAAGCCAACGTCGTGTAGTGATATGATAGAAGTATTCGTGTCTGAGATTGTCTCTGACTCCATAATTCGAAGGTTACAGTTATGATCATCGTTACCGGCGGCGCGGGCTTTATCGGCAGCAACATCGTTAAGGCCCTGAATGATAAAGGCATCACCGATATTCTGGTGGTGGACAACCTGAAAGACGGCACCAAGTTTGTGAACCTGGTGGATCTGAATATCGCGGACTATATGGATAAGGAAGACTTCCTGATCCAGATTATGGCTGGCGAAGAGTTCGGCGATGTCGAAGCGATTTTCCACGAAGGCGCGTGCTCATCCACCACCGAGTGGGATGGCAAGTATATGATGGATAACAACTATCAATACTCCAAAGAGCTGCTGCACTACTGCCTGGAGCGCGAAATTCCGTTCCTGTATGCATCTTCCGCAGCGACCTATGGCGGACGCACCTCCGACTTTATTGAATCCCGCGAATACGAAAAACCACTTAACGTCTACGGTTACTCAAAATTCCTGTTTGATGAATATGTTCGTCAGATTCTGCCAGAAGCGAACTCGCAGATTGTTGGCTTCCGTTATTTCAACGTTTATGGGCCGCGTGAAGGTCATAAAGGCAGCATGGCGAGCGTCGCTTTCCATCTCAACACTCAACTTAACAACGGTGAATCACCGAAGCTGTTCGAAGGTAGCGAGAACTTCAAACGCGACTTCGTCTACGTGGGCGACGTGGCAGATGTGAATCTGTGGTTCCTGGAAAATGGCGTTTCCGGCATCTTCAACCTCGGCACTGGTCGTGCTGAATCCTTCCAGGCAGTAGCAGATGCAACACTGGCTTATCACAAGAAGGGTCAGATCGAATACATTCCGTTCCCGGATAAACTGAAAGGCCGCTATCAAGCGTTTACTCAGGCGGATCTGACTAATCTGCGCGCGGCGGGTTACGACAAACCGTTCAAAACCGTTGCTGAAGGTGTAACGGAATATATGGCCTGGCTGAATCGCGACGCGTAACTATGAAGATTTTGGTGATAGGCCCGTCTTGGGTTGGCGACATGATGATGTCGCAAAGTCTCTATCGCACGCTCCAGGCGCGCTATCCCCAGGCGATAATCGACGTGATGGCACCGGCATGGTGCCGTCCGTTATTATCGCGGATGCCGGAAGTTAACGAAGCTATCCCTATGCCTCTCGGTCACGGTTCGCTGGAAATCGGCGAACGCCGCAAGCTGGGACATAGCCTGCGCGATAAACGTTACGACCGCGCCTACGTCTTACCCAACTCCTTTAAATCCGCATTAGTGCCTTTCTTCGCGGGAATTCCTCATCGCACCGGCTGGCGTGGTGAAATGCGCTACGGTTTGCTCAACGATGTGCGCGTGCTTGATAAAGAAGACTGGCCGCTAATGGTGGAACGCTATGTCGCGCTGGCCTATGACAAAGGCGTAATGCGTACCGCACAAGATCTACCAAAACCGTTGTTATGGCCGCAATTGCAGGTGAGCGAAGGTGAAAAATCGTATACCTGTAACCAATTTTCCCTCTCATCAGAACGTCCGATGATTGGCTTTTGCCCAGGAGCGGAGTTTGGCCCAGCAAAACGCTGGCCGCACTACCACTACGCAGAGCTGGCAAAGCAGCTAATTGATGAAGGTTATCAGGTGGTTCTGTTTGGTTCGGCGAAAGATCATGAGGCGGGCAATGAGATACTCGCCGCACTGAATACTGAGCAGCAGGCATGGTGTCGTAATCTGGCGGGAGAAACGCAGCTTGATCAAGCCGTTATTCTGATTGCGGCCTGTAAAGCCATTGTCACCAACGATTCTGGTCTGATGCACGTCGCAGCGGCACTGAATCGTCCGCTGGTCGCACTGTATGGGCCAAGCAGCCCGGACTTTACGCCGCCGCTTTCTCATAAAGCGCGAGTCATTCGTCTGATTACTGGCTACCACAAAGTGCGTAAAGGCGATGCCGCAGAAGGGTATCACCAGAGTCTGATCGACATTACTCCCCAGCGCGTACTGGAAGAACTCAACGCACTGTTGTTACAAGAGGAAGCCTGACGGATGCGGGTTCTTATCGTCAAAACATCGTCGATGGGCGATGTCCTCCATACGCTGCCCGCGCTAACCGATGCGCAGCAGGCAATCCCTGGAATAACGTTTGATTGGGTGGTGGAAGAAGGTTTTGCGCAGATCCCTTCCTGGCACGCCGCCGTTGAACGGGTTATTCCGGTAGCGATACGCCGCTGGCGTAAAGCGTGGTTTTCTGCCCCTATTAAAGCGGAGCGGAAAGCGTTTCGTGAAACGCTACAGGCAGAAAACTATGATGCGATTATTGATGCGCAAGGGCTGGTAAAAAGCGCAGCACTGGTGACGCGTCTGGCGCATGGCATTAAGCATGGAATGGACTGGCAAACCGCTCGCGAACCACTGGCAAGCCTGTTTTACAATCGCAAACATCATATTGCCAAACAGCAGCACGCCGTAGAGCGCACCCGTGAGCTGTTCGCCAAAAGCCTGGGTTACAGCAAACCACAGACTCAGGGCGACTATGCCATTGCGCAGCATTTCCTGGCTAACCCGCCGGCGGATGCAGGCGAATACGCCGTATTTCTTCATGCGACGACCCGTGATGATAAACACTGGCCGGAAGAACACTGGCGAGAATTAATTGGCTTACTGGCAGGTTCAGGGATTCGCATTAAACTTCCCTGGGGCGCACCACATGAAGAAGCGCGAGCGAAAAGGCTGGCGGAAGGATTTGATTATGTCGACGTATTGCCGAAGATGAGTCTGGAAGGTGTTGCCAGCGTGCTGGCTGGGGCGAAATTCGTGGTTTCGGTGGATACGGGATTAAGCCATTTAACTGCGGCTCTGGATAAACCTAATATCACTGTATATGGACCGACCGATCCGGGATTAATTGGCGGGTATGGGAAGAATCAGGTGGTTTGTAGGGCGCCGGGGAAAAGTTTAATTAATCTCAACGGTCAAGCAGTTTTGGAAAAATTATCATCATTATAAAGGTAAAACATGCCAACCTTCATTAAACTCCAATCATGGAAACCTTACGCTCTAAAATCATCTATAATTTTAGAGATTATGACTTATGTTTTATGTTTTTTCTTATTAATTATCGCTCTCGTCAATAATACTCTTAGTATAAAATTATTTAACGTTACAGCTATGGTAGGTTTATTGGCCCTCATTCTTAGAGGTAAACAACTAAGTATCAACCGAAACGTCCTTATTCTCCCATTATCTATATTTATTATAGGATTAGTTGATTTAGTTTGGTATTCATTATTTAAATTCGATAATTCACTTTTTCGAGCAACTTATCATAATTATTTAAACACAGCTAAAATATTTCTATTTGGTACGATTTTAGTTTTCTTAGCTCTGAATACTAGAATAAAACTAAAAAAAGACAGTGTATTATATATTTTTTATACTTTATCATTTATTATAGCTACTTATGCAGTTTATATAAAAATGAAAACAAACTGGGAGAGAATATATTTTGAAATCGGAACGCCTACTGGTGCATCGTATTCTATAATGTTTATTGGAATACTAAGTTCAGTCGCGGTATTCTATACAAGAAACAAAAATCCTTATTTGTTCATTTTAAATAGCTTAGCTATCTTCTATGCCTTATTGCTAACGCAGACAAGAGTAACATTAGTAGTTTATCCACTCATTTGTGTAATAACATTTGTTTTGTTTTATATTAAATATCCCAAAAAGATATTAACATCTGCAATAGTATTCATTGTACTTCTAACAGGCCTGATATATTCATTTTCTCAAACATTACAAAATAGATACGCAGAGGGTGTGAATGATTTAGTACAGTATACTAATAATAGTAATTCATCACTTGGTGCCAGAATAGCAATGTATGAAATGGGTATAGACATTTTCAAAGAATCTACACTTACATTGAGATCAGCAGAAGCGCGTGCGCAAAAGATGCATTTATTTGTTTCTGAGCAAAGTCGCTTAGCTGGGGCATTAGAATTTACTAATATACATTTACATAATGAAATAATCGAGGCCGCGTCGTTAAAAGGGATTTTAGGAATAGTCTCTGTGTTATTCTTTTATATTGCATTGTGCTTCACCGCTTATACTGAGAGAAATATAGGTCTTTTTGCATTAACATTAGGTATTATTGGCGTCGGTGTTAGTGATGTAATCATTTGGGCTAGAAGTATCCCAATTATAATAATTTCAGCATTGACGCTATTAGTTATGATTAGAAAAGTAAAAGCCAACAGCATTAGATAATAGAATAAGTAAAAAGTGGGAATCCCCACTTTTTATTTATCGGTGATTAACTTATTCAAGGATAAGAATAATATCTTTGAATCGATATCTTGTACCGTAAAAGTTGGAGAAATTATTTGTATCGCATTAGGATTATTTGGCCCCCAAATTAAGTGTGAGGGATAACTTTGACGACGCGCATTTGGATAAAGAGCAAGTGTAGGACGTTTATACGCTGATGCTATATGTACAAGAGCAGTATCAACTGATATAACATAATTACTAAACTTAGTAAGTGCCACTGTATAAATAAAATCTTTATATGGCAAAATATCAATATCAGGTATAGATATTGTTTTTAGATCTTGATGTAAACCGGTAAATATAACTCTGTAGTTCGGTAATTTACTTTTGATCAGTTGATATATAAAACATATCTGCTCTGATGTTAATCTACATATTTTCTTTGCCCCCAATGGATTTATAATTACGATTTTAGAGTCGCCAATAAAATCTTTTATTTTATTTTCAACATCTACAGGTAAATGCAAGTCGTAGTCGGTGGAAAATTCACCCTCACCATAAATATGCTTCAGTATTTCTGTTGCTCGTGTACTCATATGTTCTTTTAAACATTCATCGTGGGGATGGTAAAATGAATAGTAACGCTTATACCATTGATCAAACCCCAGAATGTAAGAATCTTTCAAACTTGATAATATTAAACTATGCTTAAATGAAGGCATTGTCTCAAAGGGGTCTAATACAATATCGAACTGTAAATTCCGCAGATGCTTACATAAACTAAGCATTTTAAGGGAACCAGTTGATTCTTTAACACACAACTCAAATATATTTTTATTATTAGAGAGAAACTCCCTACCCTTTCTATTTGTGAGGATTGTTATTTGAACTCCTTTACTGTAAAGTTCACGATAAATCGAACTTAATACAATTAGATCACCGAGTTTATTATTATCATGAATGATAAGGCATGATTTAACTTGCGCTGGTTCTGTAACTTGATTATTGATTTTCTTACGAAATAAAAAAGCAAGAAAATTAATCTTGATTTTGTTTATATAAAATCTTTTCTTTTTGTGAAAAGTACCTAAACGCATTTTTATACCATATTATTTTAGTTTCAGGGTGATTAATTAGCATAAGAATCAGTTGGAGCTTTATATTGTATTTTTTTTCTTGTCCTATCCTTTGATTCTTCTGTACTGATATCTTGAAGTTTAATAAATGGAATTACATCGTAAGAAATAGCCGTATCATCAGACAAATTATAAATATTAATATCTTTTACATTATCATGCATAAAACGGAAAAATGGCAAGATTTTAAATAAATCCCTACTCAATTCCGAGGGCATAGGATTCTTATTTTCATCATAGAAACGCGAACAGCTACCCGTTAAATCCAGACCTGAACAAATAATCCGAGCATACTTAAGTGAATATGCTATTTGAATTGCAGCAAAGGCAATAGTATGGCATGAGCAATAACCAAGACTAATGTCTTTGCAAAATCCAACCAGACGACCTTTTTTAGACCACGGTACAGAGATCAGCAGTTCTTTGTGAATCTGGCTCAAAATATTAAATTTAATCTTCTTTATAAAACCACCTTTTTCCCGGCGGTAAAAAGACCGTAATATAAGGCAGTTCTGGAGGATATAAAGTTTATCTTCTTCGGAGGCGTGTTCATAAACGTCAACGTTTACGATAGTATAACGGCTTCTTTGGCTAAAATTGTAAAAATCATCACGACGCTGATGTAAAAAGCGAACATCTGTAAGTACATAAATAAAGGGAATAATATTATGACTTAACAGATATTGTGCTGAACCATTGACAGCAATAATATCCCTTGTCCGTAATACCGACAAAGGTGTCTTTTGCGATGTGGGGCCAGATAGAAAAATAATAACATCATTAGATGTTTTATTTTCAATCAGGTTTTCAACATCTTTTTTGTCAATGTATCGAATATTCTTCATGATAAACCTGTGAAATAAATAACTCCGTATAAAAATGCCTAACGAAGACGCGTAATGGTGGGATATTTCTGCTTTAGCGTGCTGGTTTTCCTTTCAAACGCCGCATAATATTGCGCATTTTTTTACGATAAACTAAAAGATAATAACCTAGATCCTTAATCTCATTTTTAATACCGTAATGACGCTCTAAATCTATACGGTCTTTCGCTTTCCGTTGCGCTGAAGCACGTTTCCCAGAGAGATCAATAATTCGAACTTCACCATTTTTAATAATGAAGTTACCACGATGAGGATCACCAGAGACCATACCATGTTGATGCAAAGAATGAATTGATTGCTGAATTTTATTTTTTAACTCGTTATCAATATTGGGTATATCACATAACTCTACACCATCAATATACTCGATCAGCATGATATATGTATGGACAAATCGTAAAGTTTTTCGCTCTGCTAATAAATAAAAATCATTGAGAGTATGTAATCCTTCATTTCGCACTTTTTGGGTTTGTTCAAAAAGGCGTTCGTAATAATCTCCTTTTAATAGAGATTTAAAAAAACGCTCGTTGCGTTTAATTTTGGGAGAAAAGACCTTAAGCACCAACTTACCGTAATCGGTGTCAATAAGCATGACTTTTGTATCATCAATAGAACGAAACACTTTGATGATCTTAATATTATAAGACAAAAAGTCATTTAATACATTGAGGTACTTTGAATTGTTGTCATCAGTAAAAACAACAAAATCTTTAACCTTATTTTTCTGAATCATGATAAGCCAATTAAAAGTTATTTACTGTAATATTTTCGGTAAAGATAACGAACCCCTGCTATAATACCAGTTACGTAATGATGCTGAACTAACAAATGCTTATATCTTTTCTTAAATTCGATAACTGATTTTGCATCTCTGGGGGAATCATTTTTCCATGGCGAGTTATCTAACGCTATTTTAAAGTATTTTACAGATGGATAAATTGCCCATTTATGCCACGGTTTAGTTGCCCCTGTATAATGGATGAGAAGCGTGTTTTCTGTAATCAACTTTTTATAGTTCTGATGTGTTTTATCTTTTAATTCGCTTTTAATGGTATAAATAGTATTGAATTCACGAGGCAAAAATATTGTCATCCCTTTCAATAAAACATTCATAACATCTTGATCGGGATATTTATAAACATTATCTTTACTCATAAGAATAGATAACGCTTTTTCTGTTAGTTTTGCATTGGCCCATTTTTTTAAGTCTAAATAAACCACTCCTGAATTAAAGTAGCGCCCCCTTAGTTCAGGATCAGACAACCTGGATACCGCCTTTTCCTGCATTGGCTCAACATCTTTAACAACAGCAGCCACCGCTCCGTTTAAATCCAGATGAAGTAATTGGCTAATATCACCCTTACAAACAACATCCGCATCAAGATAAAGTAAACGATCAAGCGTCAGACCCAATAATTGAAACGCAAACAAACGAAAGTACATTGCTCTTGACCAGACCTGTGTACAAGGCAAGCACTGAAGCTTATCAGTATTAATTCTATAAAGCGTGATTCTTAATTGGTATTGCCTTGCAAGTTTTTCGACCTTTTGAAAAAAATCATCATTATAAACATCAGCAATAATATAAAAATCAAGATTAATATGTCGATTATTTAGGACAATTGATGTGATAGAAATACCTACACCATCAAGATAATTAGCATCGACACCATAGGCAACATTTAAACATTCAGAAGTATTTTTATTAGTTAGCCTAAAATCCCAGGCTTTAACTTTATCTATCTCTATGGCAGGAAATGAGTCCACAAGGCTACCCTTATATCATTACTTTATAGATTCCCAGTTTAATGCTTTATCTTTTCAATAAAATACAAAAGATAATTGCTAAATCCTTTTATATATCTATGCTTTTTCAGCATATGTTTTGCGCTATACCTTAATTGATTGCTATTGTTTGGTTTCAGCAACGCCGTATTCTTCCATGGCGAAGCATTTTTTGCCTCCATAAAGGCTTGTGATACAGGATAATCCCAGGCCCAATCATGCCAGGGCTTGGTCGGACCAATATAATGGATAAAAATAGTATCGCTGGTTACTGGATTTTTAAAACTTTCTTTGAGTTGGTAATTTAAGCTAAACTGGGTATTGTATTTTATATCAGAAAAAATAAGTTTATCTGCCAGTAGCATATTTAATACATCCTGATCAGGATGTGTTATTTTTTTTACTATCTCCGGATCATTTAACATTGCAATGGCTCGTGCAGAAACCTGCTCAACTGCCCATTGGTGAGTATTGATCAATAAAAAACCAGAGTTAAAATAACCTTTAGCAATCCCCACAACACCTAACGAATGTGCACGTTTTTCCCACCAGTCATTTTGTCCTTCGGTAACAACCATTGCGACTGTATGATCAGGAAACGTAAAATTAATAAGTGGTTCTATAGTTCCCTGACAAATGATATCTGCATCCAGATATAGAACTTTAGGTGTTTTATTAATAAAGTAATCTGCAATAATAAAGCGAAAATAGATTGCATGAGTCCAGTTCTTGGTACTTGGCAATGAACGGAGCCGATCGCCATTAATTAAATATACCTTAATCCTGGTTTTGTATTGCTGAGCCAGAGCATCAAAATATTTTCGATCATCTTCACAAAAATAGTCTGTGAAAATATGGAAACATAAGCGATTTCCTTCATTATATTTTAATATTGAAGCAATCGAAATTCCGCAACCAAAAAGAAAATTCTTGTCAGTTCCATAAGCAATATCCAGACAAAGACTTTCTGTTTCTACTTTATAATTGTAATCAATAACTGAATTGAGAAACTCAGTCTCCTGGAAAAAAACCTGCTGCATCATTTCCTCCGGGAAATAACAGAAATAATAATCTTGTGTAATCTGTCATAATATTTCTGCTGGTAAAATTTATCGATCGACGCAGGAATTTTTTCATGTTCGATGAGAATTTCACCGGCTATGTATTTATTGAGAAGAGAAACAAAACTGGTCATATCACCCGGTTGATATAAATGACCATTAACATCAGGCTGGATGATGTCAGCAGGCCCGGAGACACAATCTGCACTGATACAAGGAATCCCCCACGATAAGGCTTCAAGCAGAGTCATCGGGAAACCTTCAAAAGATGACGTGAGTAATAACGCACTCACTTTTTTAATATCCTGCTGAACTAATTCCCAGGGATGTTGTTGCCAACCATACCAGACAATTCGATCATCAATATTTAACTCTCTACCATAAGCCTGGCATTTTTCGAAATCAGAACCATCACCCAATACATGAAGTTTCCAGTCACCTTGCACTTGTGATAAGCCATCAAGAAGATCTTTTACTCGTTTCTGACCTTCGAATTTCATGCGTCCGACATAAATGAAGGTTGCCGTTTCGCCTTCTTCGGGTGCTGGAATGACTGAATCTTTCGCTTCGACAGGGTTAAAAATAACATTTATCGTCGATTCTGGTACACCCCGGTTAATCATTTGTTGTTTAATACCGGAGCTGATTGCTAAATGATAGTCGGCACAGGTGATATATTCAGCATGTTTTTTATGATCTAAAGAAAAATGCGGCCATGAAAATACAGGTACATCAACTCCAGATTTTTTACGCGCTTTTTCCGCATACAAACATGAGATCACATCAATACAAATAACAACATCTGGCTGATAATTCTGAAGCCATTTGCTTAAAGCATGAATATGCTTCGCGCGACGTAAAAAACCTAAGCGAATGTTGGAAAATGAACACGAGTACTTAATACCTTCCAGCCATCCCTTATCCATTTTGTCATTACGGCAAAAGAAAAACATTTCACTTTGGATATGTTGTTGTCTGAAGGTGGTAATAACATCTCGAATGACTGTTTCCATACCACCAAACCCTGAAACAGCTTCGCCGATAAACGCTATTTTCATAGGAACTCTCATTAATTGAGTAAAACTCACTGTTTTAACGGTTTTATTTGTCTATAAAATCAGAAACAATTGTTGACATCATTTTATCAGGACTGAATTTATATAAACTATCATAATCCATTGGTTTAACAGATGAGTTAATAAAATACTCTAACTTATCCCAATCATCATGACCTATTATAAAAAAGCGAGACTCACTATAGATTTCTGAATCAAGTATATTTATATTATTAGTAATTAATTTTTTATTAAAAAATATTGCCTCAAGTATCCGAAGAGTCCAGCCACATTGATTTTCTTTAGTTATATCAACAATTATATTAGAATTTAATGTTCTTCTAATATTCTCTTCATAAGGTATTTGTTTTTCAATCAAATACTTTGAAGTAGGAGAGGATGTCTTATCTTTGACAACATTAAAATCTAGCTTACATCCTAGTGTTGTTAATCTATCAGCTAATTCATCAATTATTTGAAGACGCCCTTTATCACGACCAAGGAAAAAACATATTGGCTGGCTGTTATTTTTGTCAAACAAACTATAATTTGTAATCTCTTCCATTCCGATAGGAAAAAATTGTTCTATTGCTTTGGTCTTCTCATTCCCTATAAATCTATTTTCAAAATCATAGATAATATCGAAATAATTTGCACTATCAAAAATAAAATCTTCGCTAACAGTATTTCTTAGCAGCAAAACCTTATGGCAATTAATATTTTTTAATATTTGTTTATTAATTCCTTTATTAATCACACTGTCATTAAAGATAATTATATCATCCTTTTTAACAGCATTGAGATTATGTTTGATGAATAATCGTCCCAACCATGCATTATCCATCCCTAACTTCGAAAGTTTCTTATTAATCCAGTTGTATTTTTTTGGAGTTGTTATATTTTTTATCTTATACTTTTTTTTCAAGTACTGGATCATTTTTAATTCATAATCTGCAACCCAGTTTATAAAATAAATAGTCATAATGAAGTTAGTTCCAGTACATACTGATAAATATTTTTATAATCCTTTGCGTTGTGTTCGCTCTTTAATACGCTCGGCCTTAATGCTTGCCATGTTCAATAAATTCCGTTCAAGAGATAATATTTTTCGTAAAGGCATCCCAAAATAAACCTTCATAAATCGCCATATATCTCTCTGCGTCAGGCCAATATTCATCGATGAAAAATATAGACCAATCAAATCTTTATCCCGCCAACGACGTGGGACTTTTTCCCGTATCTGCGCGCGATGCAGGTCTATTACCGAAATTTTTAATTCATCTTCCCGGCCAGTGAACGGTAAATGAAGCAAAAAGTGGCAGATATAACAATCACGATGATTTATTCCTGCTGCGTGCATTTTACGCACCATAGTTGCCACTCGTGTAATCAGCATACGCTTAACACATATATCAGGCGGATTAACTGTCCAATCTGCACAATAATCTTCAAGGCTAATCGTAGGAGTAAGATCTTCGGTAATAATAAATGATGTACGGGTTAATGGATTTAACCCTTTTTCACCAAACCCTATACCGTGCATCGTATCAACACCGACATCATGCAGTCGATGAATAGCGTGCCACTCTCTGTCTGCGCCTAAAACGGGCATACGCAATGAGAGCAGGTTTTTTATAATTTCTTTTAAGGTCGTACCTTTGTGCCATTTAAGGAAATAGCTTTTCCCAGCCAATTCAAAGCGTAATGTTCGACGTGTCTCTAGTTCGCGAAAGACTTCGCCATTCAGTTTTTTAACTTCTGTAAAAGCATCTTTACCACGCCAAAGTGTGGCAAGCGGCTCTTTTAATTCAACCATCTAAACCACCTGTAATAATATCTGCGGCTTTCTCTGGCAGGCTGTATAAATCCTGAGTATCTGCATAATGGCGAGCATTCTCCGCCCAGGCCATTCGTAGCGAATACTGTGTTAATGCTTTGCGTAAGATCGCATTTAATTCTTCCTGACGGAATGGTTCCGCGATAACCGCTCCACAATTAGCATCTGCAATATAATGCGCGTATCCACATACTGCGGTTGTCAAAACAGGTAATCCAGCGGTGATCGCCTCAAGGAGAACAATACCGGCAGCTTCCTGGTAAGCGGGATGCAGTAAGAGATCTGCCGCAGCCATTAATTCAGACACGTCATTCCTCCCGGAAAAGAAATGCACGTTGCTACGTACCCCAAGTTTTTCTGCCAGCACTTCAAATTTGCGTGGTTTATCCTGACCAACGACAAACAAAAGCGTATTGTGGCGTAATGATTCTGGTAACGATGCCAAAGCCTTAATTGAGCGATCCACACCTTTACGACCGAAATCTGACCCAACCTGTAGCAATAAGTTTTGTTGTTCGGTTATGCCATTTTTCTGACGATATATTTCACGACTGTTTGGGATTTGCTCGCTGTATTTCCTGTCCGGATAGATGCCGGGGGGAAGAATTTGAAAACGTTCTGGTTCAGTCTGGTAATGCTTCTGGAAATCGGCGATTTGCTTATCGGTCAGCATCATGAGTTTCGTCGATTTACCATGTTCGAAAGTCGCTCGCTCAAACGCAGCATAATGGCGATAGCGTGATGTTAAACGATAGAAAAATCCCTTTTCTTGCGCCACTTTCTCGGCATAACAGACATCGGCGGCAAAATAGACATCCAGCCCAGGCATCTTATTAAACCCAACGACACGATCAGCAGGATGCGCTTTGAGATGATTTTGTACCCAGGCATAATATTCTGTATTACGTCCATGGTTAGTATGGGATTTAACCGGTACGCGAATAAGCTCAAATGCTTCCGGACAATCGCCTTCCCACGACTGTGTATATACCCGAACATGGTGGCCCCGTGCGGCAACTGTTGACGCAATACGCATAAAGTCACGCTGTAGACCACCAAATGGAAAATATTTATATAAACAAAACGCCACGATCATAATTATGCATTCCTGTTAGCTGAAGGAGCATCTTCTGGCAACAGCTTTTCCGTAGCGGCAATGACATCTTCCGCTGGAATAACAGAAAGATATTTTTTGTTGCGGTCAAGTTCGTGCCGGGTGGGCATTTGTTGATAATTACCCGCCCAGAACTGAATAATATTATCGGTCCATGGACGCCAGAATACATGATCAGTGGCCCCAAATAGGCTAATAACTGGCGTCTTCACCGCCGCCGCAATATGCCCTGGCGCAGAATCCACACCAATAAAGAGTACGGCATGATCAATTAACGCACCCAGTTCAGGAAACCGTGTTTTACCTGCAAGGCCAGTGATAGGTTTTGTTTGGCAGCCTTGTGCTATTTCATCTACACAGGCGAGATCATCTGCCGAAGGCCCACAGGTCAGCACAACCTGATAACCACGCCGTTGCAAAGCATCGATAACCATAGAAAACTTATCATTATCCCAGCACTTAAATATCTGACGAGCTGTCGGTTGGATGACGACATAATGATCTTTCACGCCCAGAGCATCTAATTCCTGCCGCATTTTCTTCCAGCAATCATCGGCGTAACTCATTGTTGTGTCGGTGTAGAAATCGGTAATACCTAATGGCTCAAGGACCGATAAATTACGCTCAACAATATGTGTACCGTGTATTGGCGCTAAGTGTGTAAAGCTTTTTTTCCAAATACTATACTGCCGATGACCATAAAGTTGCGATATTTTCATACGTGCCGGTAAACAACGCACCAGCAGTGCTACCATCCATTGATCCGTAAGATTAATGACCAGGTCATAATTATTCGCACGCAGAGTTTTTATCAACGAAAGCACATTTTTAATTTTATCGAATGTTCCCGCACCTTTATTGCTTATGCCATAGAGCGTATTAATTTCCGGGTTTTCAGACAAAATAGGAATTGTATCCTGATAAAGCAGCATATCGATTTTTGCATCGGGATAATTCTGCTTGAGCGTACTGATGACAGGAGTAGTTAATAACATATCTCCGTGATATCGCATCTTTATGACCAGGATATTTCGAAATGGCTTTTCCACTAGCGACTCTTTTGTATGATTGTCTGGTTAAGTTAAGCAGAAAAAAGCACGCTACCGCCCCAGGCTCAACAGCTACCTGAATACTGATAACGCACTTACTTTGGCGTGCTAGTGTATCATTTCTTTCGCAGCAATCCGACCCGAATGTTTTTTATACACAAAATGGTTTTTAATCATAAAAATCATGCAGATAAAAAACCACATGCAGATAATTCTGGTACGGACGATGCCTATATAGAGTTGCAAATTGGTTCGGGCTTCAATGAATCGCATAAAAATACAAAAAAACTGGAGATGTCGTGGTAGTTCAGACCAAACAGAAGCTATTTAAGTCAAAAACGGGAAAAGTAATGGTAAAGCCCCAGCTAAATACATAGAATCCCCAGCACATCCATAAGTCAGCTATTTATTATGCTCGAATTGCTTTACACCGCCCTTCTCTACCTTATTCAGCCGTTGATCTGGATACGGCTCTGGGTGCGCGGACGTAAGGCTCCGGCCTATCGAAAACGCTGGGGTGAACGTTACGGTTTTTACCGCCATCCGCTGAAACCAGGCGGCATTATGCTGCACTCCGTCTCCGTCGGTGAAACTCTGGCGGCGATCCCGTTGGTGCGCGCGCTGCGTCATCGCTACCCTGATTTGCCGATTACCGTTACAACCATGACGCCAACCGGTTCGGAGCGCGTACAATCAGCGTTTGGGAAGGATGTTCAACACGTTTATCTGCCTTACGATCTGCCCGATGCGCTCAACCGTTTCCTTAATAAAGTAGACCCTAAACTGGTGTTGATTATGGAAACCGAGTTGTGGCCAAACCTGATTGCGGCGCTACATAAACGTAAAATTCCGCTGGTTATCGCCAACGCGCGACTTTCTGCGCGCTCTGCGGCAGGTTACGCCAAACTGGGCAAATTCGTTCGTCGCTTACTGCGTCGTATTACGCTGATTGCCGCCCAAAATGAAGAAGATGGTGCACGTTTTGTGGCGCTGGGCGCAAAAAATAATCAGGTGACCGTTACCGGTAGCCTGAAATTCGATATTTCTGTAACACCACAACTGGCTGCTAAAGCAGTGACGCTGCGCCGCCAGTGGGCGCCACATCGCCCGGTATGGATTGCCACCAGTACTCATGATGGTGAAGAGAGCGTGGTAATTGCCGCGCATCAGGCGCTGTTAAAGCAGTTCCCTAATTTATTGCTCATTCTTGTTCCACGTCATCCGGAACGCTTCCCGGATGCGATTAACCTGGTCCGCCAGGCTGGACTAAGCTATATCACACGCTCTTCCGGAGAAATCCCTTCCGCCAGTACACAAGTGGTAGTTGGCGATACGATGGGCGAGCTGATGTTGCTATACGGCATTGCCGATCTCGCGTTTGTTGGCGGTTCACTGGTTGAACGAGGTGGGCATAACCCACTGGAGGCTGCTGCACACGCTATTCCGGTACTGATGGGGCCGCATACCTTTAACTTTAAAGACATTTGCGCACGGCTGGAGCAGGCAAGCGGGCTGATTACCGTCACTGATGCCGCGTCGCTGGCAAAAGAGATATCCTCTTTACTCACCGACGCCGATTACCGTAGTTTTTATGGCCGTCATGCCGTTGAAGTGCTGTATCAAAACCAGGGCGCGCTGCAGCGTCTGCTTCAACTGCTGGAACCTTACCTGCCACCGAAAACGCATTGAGGTTGTTATGCAAAAACGGGCGATTTATCCGGGTACTTTCGATCCCATTACCAATGGTCATATCGATATCGTGACGCGCGCCACGCAGATGTTCGATCACGTTATTCTGGCGATTGCCGCCAGCCCCAGTAAAAAACCGATGTTTACCCTGGAAGAGCGCGTGGTACTGGCACAGCAGGCAACCGCGCATCTGGGAAACGTGGAAGTGGTCGGGTTTAGTGATTTGATGGCAAACTTCGCGCGTAATCAACACGCTACGGTGCTGATTCGTGGTCTGCGTGCGGTGGCGGATTTTGAATATGAAATGCAGCTGGCGCATATGAATCGCCACTTAATGCCGGAACTGGAAAGTGTCTTTTTGATGCCTTCAAAAGAGTGGTCGTTTATCTCTTCATCGCTGGTCAAAGAGGTGGCTCGCCATCAGGGTGATGTCACCCATTTCCTGCCGGAGAATGTCCATCAGGCGCTGATGGCGAAGTTAGCGTAGCGTTTATGCCGGATGGTATGCCATCCGGCGCGCATGAATTACTTCTGGCACCGCCTGCAATAAAACGTCGCCCGCTGCGCATGTTTAGTCGCCACAATCGGCGTACCGCACACCCGACACGGCTCGCCTTTACGCCCGTAAACCTGCAATTCCTGAGCGAAATAACCCGGTTTACCGTCACTTTGTAGAAAATCTTTCAGCGTCGTGCCGCCCTGTTCAATAGAACGGAGTAGCACTGCCTTAATCACTCGCGCCAACAATTCACACTCAGCCAGCGACAGAGACGATGCCAGCCGATCAGGATGGATCCCCGCAGCAAACAGTGATTCGCTGGCGTAGATATTTCCCACACCCACCACCAGCTTGTTATCCATCAGCCAGGGTTTAATCGCCGTTTTTTTCTTCGCGCACTTCTGATGTAGGTATTCGCCATTGAAATCGTCGCTAAGCGGCTCCGGCCCAAGATGGGCCAGCACATTGTGCCCTTCCAGTTCTTTGGCCCACAGCCAGGCGCCAAAGCGGCGCGGATCGGTATAGCGCAGCACTTTGCCGTTGCTCATCACCAAATCAACATGGTCATGCTTTTCAGGGGGAAGTTCTTCTGGAAGGATGCGCAGGCTGCCAGACATACCCAGATGAATGATAATCCAGCCCTCTGGCAACTCCAGCAGCAGATATTTAGCCCGGCGCTGCACGCTAAGCACTGGTTGGTCGCTTAAACGGTAGATTTCTTCCGAAACCGGCCAGCGCAAGCGTCCATTGCGCACCACCGCATGAAGAATAGTTGCACCAACGAGATGCGGTTCTATCCCGCGACGGCTGGTTTCAACTTCGGGTAATTCAGGCATAGCATCTCCAGGAATGAACAGATGCAGTCAATATGGGGGCAAACAGATAACAAAAAACCCCGCCGGAGCGAGGTTTTTCGTTACATTAAAGCGAGAATTATTTAATTTTCGCTTCTTTGTAGATCACGTGCTGGCGAACAACTGGATCGAATTTTTTCAGTTCCAGTTTTTCCGGCTTAGTACGTTTGTTCTTCGTAGTGGTATAGAAGTGACCAGTACCAGCAGAAGAAACCAGCTTGATTTTCTCACGAATACCTTTAGCCATGATTTATTTCCTCTAAGTACTTAGTACTTTTCGCCACGGGCACGCAGTTCAGCCAGAACTGTATCGATGCCTTTTTTATCGATTACACGCATACCTTTAGCAGATACGCGCAGGGTGACAAAACGCTTCTCGCTCTCAACCCAGAAACGGTGAGAGTGCAGGTTCGGCAGGAAACGGCGTTTAGTCGCGTTCAGTGCGTGGGAACGGTTGTTACCGGTCACCGGACGCTTGCCAGTAACTTGGCAGACTCGGGACATGTCTATTCTCCAAAAATCAAATTAGCTCGAGCTTCGTATGGGGTATTGGCGCCTCGTCAGGCTTTACAGCCCGGTCATCGCAGTTCTATGTGAACTCTCGATTGCCAGGCCCAAATGCCAAACCCGAGATTCTCAAAGGTGGCGTAGTATACGCTGACTCGGCGATGTGCTCAAGTCCCGAACAGACAAAGATCCCGAAGGATCGCGCATAGCGGGTTAAATCCAGCCGCGTTCGGCAAAAGAAACATATTCTCCACGCCCAATCACGATATGGTCGAGCACGCGTAATTCCATGAACTGACAACTTTTTATTATCCGTTCGGTGATGAGTTTATCCGCTTTACTGGGTTCAGCACAACCCGAAGGGTGATTATGCGCAAGGATCAGCGCCGAGGCGTTTATTTTTATCGCTTCGCGGATAATTTCCCGAGGATGGACTTCAACATGGTTTAGCGTGCCGGAAAAAAGACGGCTATGCGTTATAACCCGGTGTTGTGAGTCGAGAAAGATCACCATAAAGATCTCCCGCTCTTCGCCCGTGAGCTGGCTTTGTAAAAATTCCCTCGTCATCTCCGGGCTGAGTAACGGGCTTTCTTCACGCATCCGCACGTTGTAGTAACGCCGCGCCAGTTCGGCAATCCCCTTTAACTGGGCAAATTTCGCCACGCCAATTCCATGAACCCCACTAAATTGTTCATATTCAGAGGTTAACAAGCCGTAAAGAGAGCCGAAATTCTCCAGCATCTCTTTTGCCAGGGTTAACACATCTTTACCGCGCGTTCCTGTACGCAGAAATAACGCCAGAAGCTCGACATCCGTTAACGCACCAATGCCAAACTTCAACATTTTTTCGCGTGGCATCAACAGCTGTGCATTGTTTTTCACCTTCACCTCCTTTGTGATGCTCGCATCCTGTCATAGCCGTTCCGTTAAATCGACGGCCAGTTTTCAATCCTGGAAAGCGCCTCGCAAAGTGATTCTCAGGTGAAGGCACGACAACAAAAGTATTGTGATAAAATCGCCAACTTCTGGTGTCACCCTACAGGAAAAATCATCATGAGCCTGGCCGGTAAAAAAATCGTTCTCGGCGTCAGCGGCGGTATTGCTGCCTATAAAACCCCTGAACTGGTGCGTCGTTTGCGCGATCGCGGGGCCGACGTCCGTGTGGTAATGACCGAAGCGGCAAAAGCCTTTATCACTCCACTTAGTTTGCAGGCGGTTTCTGGTTATCCCGTTTCCGACAGTCTGCTGGATCCGGCAGCCGAAGCGGCAATGGGCCACATTGAGCTGGGTAAATGGGCTGATTTAATGATTCTTGCCCCAGCCACGGCGGATTTGATTGCCCGCGTTGCTGCCGGTATGGCGAATGATTTGGTATCGACGATTTGCCTTGCGACTCCTGCGCCTGTTGCCGTGCTGCCAGCGATGAACCAACAGATGTATCGTGCTGCTGCCACCCAGCATAATTTAGAGGTGCTTGCCTCGCGCGGTTTGCTGATCTGGGGGCCCGATAGCGGCAGCCAGGCCTGTGGTGATGTCGGCCCTGGGCGAATGCTCGATCCGTTAACCATTGTTGATATGGCGGTCGCCCATTTTTCGCCCGTCAACGACCTGAAACATCTGAACATTATGATTACCGCAGGCCCGACACGTGAACCGCTCGATCCGGTGCGTTATATCTCTAATCACAGCTCCGGCAAGATGGGATTCGCCATTGCCGCAGCCGCTGCACGTCGTGGCGCGAACGTCACGCTGATTTCTGGCCCGGTTTCACTACCGACGCCACCGTTTGTTAAACGTGTTGATGTGGTAACCGCACTGGAGATGGAAGCCGCCGTGAAGGCATCCGTGCAACAGCAAAATATCTTTATCGGTTGTGCCGCCGTCGCGGATTACCGTGCAGCCACCGTTGCCAGCGAAAAAATCAAAAAGCAGGCCACACCGGGTGATGAATTAACAATAAAAATGGTTAAAAACCCCGATATCGTCGCCGGTGTTGCCGCATTAAAAGACCATAGGCCTTATGTTGTTGGATTTGCCGCCGAAACAAATAATGTGGAAGAATACGCCCGGCAAAAACGTATCCGCAAAAACCTTGATCTGATCTGCGCTAACGATGTTTCCAGAAAAAATCAGGGATTTAATAGCGACAAAAACGCATTACACCTTTTCTGGCAGGATGGCGATAAAATCTTACCGCTTGAGCGAAAAGAGCTCCTTGGCCAATTATTACTCGACGAGATTGTGACCCGTTATGATGAAGAAAATCGACGTTAAGATTCTGGACCCGCGCGTTGGGAAGGAATTTCCACTCCCGACTTATGCCACTTCTGGTTCTGCCGGACTTGACCTGCGCGCCTGTCTCGACGACGCCGTAGAACTGGCACCGGGCGACACTACACTAGTGCCGACCGGACTGGCGATTCATATTGCCGACCCTTCACTGGCGGCGATGATGCTGCCGCGCTCCGGGTTGGGACATAAGCACGGTATCGTGCTCGGTAACCTGGTGGGATTGATCGATTCCGACTATCAGGGTCAGCTGATGATCTCCGTGTGGAACCGTGGTCAGGACAGTTTCACCATTCAACCTGGCGAACGTATCGCGCAGATGATTTTTGTTCCGGTGGTACAGGCCGAATTTAATCTGGTGGAAGATTTTGACGCCACTGATCGGGGTGAAGGCGGCTTTGGTCACTCTGGTCGTCAGTAACGCATACGCATCCAAATAACGTCATAACATCGCCGCAAACATTTCGTTTGCGGTCATAGCGTGGGTGCCGCCTGGCAAGTGCTTATTTTCAGGGGTATTTTGTAACATGGCAGAAAAACAAACTGCGAAAAGGAACCGTCGCGAAGAAATACTTCAGTCTCTGGCGTTGATGTTAGAATCCAGCGATGGAAGCCAGCGTATCACGACGGCGAAACTGGCCGCCTCTGTCGGCGTTTCCGAAGCGGCTCTGTATCGCCACTTCCCCAGTAAAACCCGCATGTTCGATAGCCTGATTGAGTTTATCGAAGATAGCCTGATTACTCGTATTAACCTGATTCTGAAAGATGAAAAGGACACTACTGCGCGCCTGCGCCTGATTGTGTTGCTGCTTCTCGGTTTCGGCGAACGTAATCCAGGCCTGACCCGCATCCTCACTGGTCATGCGCTAATGTTCGAACAGGATCGCCTGCAAGGGCGCATCAACCAACTGTTCGAGCGTATCGAAGCGCAGCTGCGTCAGGTATTGCGTGAAAAGAGAATGCGTGAGGGTGAAGGTTACACCACCGATGAAACGTTGCTGGCAAGCCAACTTCTGGCGTTTTGCGAAGGTATGCTGTCTCGTTTTGTTCGTAGCGAGTTTAAATATCGCCCGACGGATGACTTTGACGCCCGCTGGCCGCTGATTGCCGCGCAGTTGCAGTAATATAACGCCGGATGACTTACCATCCGGCGTTTCTTATCAAACCCCGTACTCTTCGCGATAAGCCTTAACCGCCGCCAGATGCTCCGCCATTTCCGGCTTCTCTTCGAGGTAAGCAATCAGGTCTTTCAGAGTGATGATAGAAATCACTTTGCAGTTGTAATCACGCTCAACTTCCTGAATCGCGGAAATTTCACCGCGACCACGTTCCTGACGATCGAGCGAAATCAACACGCCAGCAAGCGTAGCGCCATTGGCCTGAATAATTTCCATCGATTCGCGAATCGCCGTTCCGGCGGTGATCACATCATCCACCAGCATTACGCGTCCTTGTAACGCGCTACCAACCAGATTGCCGCCTTCACCGTGGTCTTTTGCTTCTTTGCGGTTAAAGCAGTACGGCAGGTCCAGGTCATGATGCTCCGCCAGTGCCACAGCGGTTGTGGTGGCAATCGGGATCCCTTTGTAAGCAGGGCCAAACAGCAGATCGAACTCAATGCCGGAATCCACCAATGCTTCAGCGTAAAAACGGCCTAACAGTGCCAGATCGCGCCCGGTATTAAACAGCCCGGCGTTGAAGAAATAGGGGCTTTTGCGCCCGGATTTCAGCGTAAACTCGCCAAACTTTAATACCTGTTTGCCAAGCGCAAATTCAATAAACTGGCGCTGATATGGTTTCATGCCTTCGCTCCTCATCTTACTTTTCTACAGACAAAAAAAAGGCGACTCATCAGTCGCCTTAAAAATCAGTTTGCCAGCGCCGCTTTCTGCGTCGCTACAATGGATTCGATTCCCCCTCGGGCCAACGCCAACAAGGTGAGGAGTTCTTCGTGAGTGAACGGCTCGCCTTCCGCCGTACCCTGAACCTCAATGATGCGCCCATCTTCGGTCATCACTACGTTCATATCCGTTTCTGCGGCAGAGTCTTCGACGTATTCCAGATCGCAAATCGCTTCGCCGTTAACGATACCCACCGAAACCGCTGCCACCATGCCTTTCATCGGATTGGTTTTCAGTTTGCCATTCTCAACCAGCTTATTCAGTGCATCTGCCAGCGCCACGCAGGCACCAGTGATTGAAGCAGTGCGCGTGCCGCCATCGGCCTGAAGTACGTCGCAATCCAGCGTAATGGTGAACTCACCCAACGCTTTCAAATCAACCGCCGCACGCAATGCACGGGCGATCAGACGCTGAATTTCCATTGTGCGTCCACCCTGCTTCCCCTTCGCTGCTTCACGAGCGTTACGGGTATGCGTGGAGCGCGGCAGCATACCGTATTCTGCGGTGATCCAGCCTTGCCCCTGACCTTTCAGGAAACGAGGCACGCCTTCTTCAATAGAGGCGGTACACAACACTTTGGTATCGCCAAATTCGACCAGCACCGAGCCTTCTGCATGTTTTGTATAGTTACGAGTCAGGGTAACGGGGCGCACCTGATTATTGCTACGGCCTGCTGGACGCATATTGAAATCTCCGGCTTGAAACAAATGTGGCTGCGCATTATACGGACTTCCGGCGGTTATTCCTATCCTGACAAGGCATCGATGGCTATAATCCTTCCACCTCTCCTTTTATAAACAGGAACGTCTATGATCCGCAGTATGACCGCCTACGCCCGGCGTGAAATCAAGGGTGAATGGGGGAGCGCAACCTGGGAAATGCGCTCGGTAAACCAGCGTTATCTGGAAACTTACTTTCGTCTGCCGGAGCAGTTCCGTAGCCTGGAACCTGTCGTTCGTGAGCGTATTCGTTCTCGCCTGACGCGCGGTAAAGTGGAATGTACCCTGCGCTATGAGCCAGATGTCAGCGCACAAGGAGAACTGATTCTCAACGAAAAACTGGCTAAACAGCTGGTAACTGCTGCGAACTGGGTAAAAATGCAGAGCGACGAAGGGGAAATAAACCCGGTTGATATTCTGCGCTGGCCGGGCGTAATGGCAGCCCAGGAACAGGATCTCGACGCTATTGCCGCTGAAATTCTTGCTGCTCTTGATGGTACGCTGGACGACTTTATCGTCGCGCGCGAAACCGAAGGTCAGGCGCTGAAAGCGTTGATCGAGCAGCGTCTGGAAGGCGTCACCGCCGAAGTAGCTAAAGTGCGCGCCCATATGCCGGAAATTCTGCAATGGCAGCGTGAACGTCTGGTCGCGAAGCTGGAAGATGCTCAGGTTCAGCTGGAGAACAATCGTCTGGAGCAAGAGCTGGTGCTGCTGGCGCAACGAATTGATGTTGCCGAAGAACTGGATCGCCTCGAAGCGCATGTCAAAGAGACCTACAACATTCTCAAGAAAAAAGAAGCCGTTGGTCGTCGTCTGGACTTTATGATGCAAGAGTTCAACCGCGAGTCGAACACTCTTGCTTCGAAATCTATCAATGCCGAAGTGACGAACTCCGCGATTGAGTTGAAGGTGTTGATTGAGCAGATGCGCGAACAGATCCAGAATATTGAGTAAGCGACACAGCATTGTAGGCCGTTGTTAATTTCAGCGGCTCTGCATACATCTACCTAAAAAACGTCAAAAATCCCATACTTTTTCTAATGCATTTTTCTTAACACAACATCAGAAAAATGCATTAGCTTTGCAGAAAGCACCAATTTCACATAACTATAAATTATCAATCAAAACTCACCTTAAAAAATCTCAATCGTGACGATGCACACAAATCGCTACCCTGCCAGACAGATTTTTAGGGAGAGAACCATGCTGTTACACATTTTGTATTTGGTTGGTATTACCGCCGAAGCCATGACGGGGGCGCTGGCGGCTGGGCGACGCCGAATGGATACATTTGGCGTAATTATCATTGCGACCGCCACCGCAATCGGTGGTGGCTCAGTGCGTGATATTCTGCTGGGCCACTATCCGCTCGGCTGGGTCAAGCATCCGGAATATGTGATTATTGTCGCCACAGCCGCCGTACTGACGACTATTGTTGCCCCGGTGATGCCTTATCTGCGCAAAGTCTTTCTGGTGCTTGATGCGCTCGGGCTGGTAGTTTTTTCTATTATTGGTGCACAAGTCGCGCTGGATATGGGGCACGGTCCGATCATTGCCGTTGTCGCAGCGGTGACGACCGGCGTGTTTGGCGGCGTTTTGCGAGACATGTTCTGTAAACGCATCCCGCTGGTCTTTCAGAAAGAGCTGTATGCTGGGGTTTCATTTGCCTCCGCTGTACTCTATATCGCGTTGCAACACTACGTCTCTAACCATGATGTGGTGATTATTTCCACTCTGGTGTTTGGCTTTTTCGCTCGCTTGCTGGCGCTGCGTCTTAAGCTGGGTTTACCCGTCTTTTACTACAGCCACGAAGGTCACTAAGGCACAAAACCTGTGACCTGCTGGGCAGCCAGCCAGTTGCCCAGCATCTTGATTTGCCCATTATCTTTCCATTCAATAACCTGGCTGGCACGACGAGGTCCTGTCTCTGGCAGTTGCCGCCAATGCTGTTCGCTTCTCTGCAAAACTTGCTCCCAGGTGCTGGAATCGCAGGCGTTAAGCGCCGCCTGGGTTAAGGGTATTCCCATTGCCATCACCCAGCGGGTAAAAGGCTGCTTACGTGCCAGATTAAACTGATGCCATAACTGCTCGCTTTTGCTTTTCGCTATCCCCGGCGTGTTCTGCAATTGCTCTGGCGTTAACTGAAGCCAGGAAAAGATATGCTCAAGGTGATGAGTCTGATGCAGCGCACGCCAGCCAGCTTCACCAATGCCGTCCAGCCCCAAAACCTGTTTTGACCCCAGCCAGACTAGCCGTGAAATGAATTGCTCCTGACAAACATCAGAAGCAAAGTAGCAGGTCAACGAATTAAAGCGGTTTTCTGGCGGAATTGGTTTAGTACGTTCCGTTCCGCGCCAGACCACATCGTCAATGCGTGGAATACCCTGACCGGCAAGACTAACGAGAATTTGATCGCCAGGCGCAATATCCCATTCCTGCCAGCGCCTGACGGAACCAATATTCACCCGCTGAACTTTTTTATCATCCAGCATGACAGGCGCGAGTGACGCCACCACCGATATTTTGCCGCTCTTACCCACCGCAAACTGAATCGCATTCACTTCGGCAACCTGTGCCACGGGTTGATATTTCCACGCCACCAACCAATTCGCCTGACCCGGTAGCCAATGGATGGATTCGGGTTCTTTCGCCGCTCGTACAACGACACCATCGGTAACAAAGGGTAACGCTGTTTTCCACCACTCATTACGTATCCGCTCAATCTCATCAGCATTTTTGACTGCGCGAGTGTACATCTGCGTCAGACTAAACCCTGCGGTTGCAAGCTGTTGCAATCGCTCGGTCATTAACTGCGGTCCATCCGGCCACGCCCAGATAAACACGCCAAGTGAATTTAGCGCGTCAGTATTGTTCTGCCGCATCATCATGCCCGCGACTTTCGAGCGCGCATTCATTCCCCCCATTTGTTGTTGGATATGCCCCTCACGCTGGAGAAATATTTCGCCCTGCAGCGTACTGTTGGCTAAAGGTCCGCTGACGGATTGTGGTACAGAAGGAATCGAGCGAACTTTCTGCGTCCAGTCTTCGCCCTTCAGGCCATTACCACGACTGATCGCTTTAATCAGTTTTCCCTCACGGTAGACCAGAGTTACCGCAACGCCATCAACTTTTGGTTGCACCCAAAGATCGCTGCGTTCACGCATCCACAGTCTTAACGCATTTTTATCCGCCATTTTACGTACGCCCGTATGCGCAACCGGATGGATAACCGTGCCGTTTAAAAGCGGCATCATGGCGTCACGATGCGTCTCTTCACCAAAACAACGTTGCCACTGCGTAAGACGGGCACTTATCTGATCGTAAACACTGTCTTCCACATCACTTTTTCCTACTCTCCAGTAATCATCGTCCCACTGTTTTATTTGTTGTTGCAGGCGGGAAATTTCTTCATGCGCTCTGGCGGGCGACCAGGCTGGGCAGACCGCCTGCGCCGATGATTGCCAGCACAAAATCCCCATTAATACCGCTATCCATACTTTCATCATCACCTCCGCTGTAGTCAGGCGGGCAGGTATACAACGTGGTGAATGTAAATCCGAGTGGCAAAAACGAAGTGTGCGAGAACGCTTCCAGAGAATCGTTCTGATTGCAGTAAATGACAGGGAATTGCGGAAACAGCTACGCAAAACGCAACAACTTTGCGCAAAAAGTATGAGCGAGGGCTACGTCACGTGACCGCGCCGTGTATAATAAGCTCGTATGTAGGCTTTATTTCGCTAATCACATACGAAAGATACTCATGGCTCAAGGCACGCTTTATATTGTTTCTGCCCCCAGTGGCGCGGGTAAATCCAGCCTGATTCAGGCTTTATTAAAAACCCAACCGTTGTATGACACCCAGGTTTCTGTTTCACACACCACGCGCGCACCGCGTCCAGGTGAAGTACACGGTGAGCATTACTTCTTTGTTAATCATGATGAATTTAAAGAGATGATTAGCAGAGATGCATTCCTTGAGCACGCGGAAGTGTTCGGTAATTACTATGGCACTTCGCGCGAAGCCATTGAGCAAGTACTGGCAAGTGGCGTAGATGTTTTTCTGGATATCGACTGGCAGGGCGCGCAACAAATTCGCCAGAAGATGCCACATGCGCGTAGTATCTTTATTTTACCGCCGTCCAAAATCGAGCTGGATCGCCGTCTACGCGGTCGCGGTCAGGACAGCGAAGAGGTCATTGCAAAGCGTATGGCGCAAGCAGTTGCAGAAATGAGCCATTACGCCGAATATGATTATTTGATTGTGAATGATGATTTTGACACCGCACTGGGTGATCTGAAGACCATTATTCGCGCCGAACGCTTGCGCATGAGTCGCCAAAAGCAACGTCATGACGCTTTAATCAGCAAATTGTTGGCAGACTGAACCTTCTTTCAGTATCATGCCCAGTCATTTCTTCACCTGTGGAGCTTTTTAAGTATGGCACGCGTAACTGTTCAGGACGCTGTAGAGAAAATTGGTAACCGTTTTGACCTGGTACTGGTCGCCGCGCGTCGCGCTCGTCAGATGCAGGTAGGCGGAAAGGATCCGCTAGTACCGGAAGAAAACGATAAAACCACAGTAATCGCGCTGCGCGAAATCGAAGAAGGTCTGATCAACAACCAGATCCTCGACGTTCGCGAACGCCAGGAACAGCAAGAGCAGGAAGCCGCTGAAATTCAAGCCGTTACCGCTATTGCTGAAGGTCGTCGTTAATCACAAAGCGGGTCGCCCTTGTATCTGTTTGAAAGCCTGAATCAACTGATTCAAAACTACCTGCCAGAAGACCAAATTAAGCGTCTGCGGCAGGCGTATCTCGTTGCACGTGATGCTCACGAGGGGCAAACACGTTCAAGCGGTGAACCCTATATCACGCACCCGGTAGCGGTTGCCTGCATTCTGGCCGAGATGAAACTCGACTATGAAACGCTAATGGCGGCGCTACTTCATGACGTGATTGAAGATACTCCCGCCACCTACCAGGACATGGAACAGCTTTTTGGTAAAAGCGTCGCCGAGCTGGTAGAGGGGGTGTCGAAACTTGATAAGCTCAAGTTCCGCGATAAGAAAGAGGCGCAGGCCGAAAACTTTCGCAAGATGATTATGGCGATGGTGCAGGATATCCGCGTCATCCTCATCAAACTTGCCGACCGTACCCACAACATGCGCACGCTGGGCTCACTTCGCCCGGACAAACGTCGCCGCATCGCCCGTGAAACACTCGAAATTTACAGCCCGCTGGCGCACCGTTTAGGTATCCACCACATTAAAACCGAACTCGAAGAGCTGGGTTTTGAGGCGCTGTATCCCAACCGTTACCGCGTAATCAAAGAAGTGGTGAAAGCCGCGCGCGGCAACCGTAAAGAGATGATCCAAAAAATCCTCTCTGAAATCGAAGGGCGTTTGCAGGAAGCGGGAATACCGTGCCGCGTCAGTGGTCGCGAGAAGCATCTTTATTCGATTTACTGCAAAATGGTGCTCAAAGAGCAGCGTTTTCACTCGATTATGGACATCTACGCCTTCCGCGTGATCGTCAATGATTCCGATACCTGTTATCGCGTGCTCGGCCAGATGCACAGCCTGTATAAGCCGCGTCCAGGTCGCGTGAAAGACTATATCGCCATTCCAAAAGCGAACGGCTATCAGTCTTTGCACACCTCGATGATTGGCCCCCACGGCGTGCCGGTTGAAGTCCAGATCCGTACCGAAGATATGGATCAAATGGCGGAGATGGGTGTTGCCGCACACTGGGCTTATAAAGAGCACGGCGAGACCAGCACCACTGCGCAAATCCGCGCCCAGCGTTGGATGCAGAGCTTGCTGGAGCTTCAACAGAGCGCCGGTAGCTCATTTGAATTTATCGAGAGCGTTAAATCCGATCTCTTCCCGGATGAGATTTACGTTTTCACACCGGAAGGGCGCATTGTCGAACTGCCTGCCGGTGCCACGCCTGTCGATTTCGCGTACGCGGTGCATACCGATATCGGTCATGCCTGCGTGGGTGCGCGAGTTGATCGTCAGCCTTACCCGCTGTCGCAGCCACTCTCCAGCGGACAAACCGTTGAAATCATTACCGCGCCGGGCGCTCGCCCGAATGCCGCCTGGCTGAACTTTGTCGTCAGCTCGAAAGCACGCGCCAAAATCCGCCAGTTGCTGAAAAACCTCAAGCGTGATGATTCCGTTAGCCTGGGGCGTCGCCTGCTCAACCACGCGTTGGGTGGCAGCCGTAAGCTGAATGAAATCCCGCAGGAAAATATTCAGCGCGAACTGGATCGCATGAAACTGGCGACACTTGACGATTTGCTGGCAGAAATCGGTCTTGGCAATGCAATGAGCGTAGTGGTAGCGAAGAATCTCCAGCAGGGAGACGGTTCCATTCCACCAGCAACCCAAAGCCACGGGCATCTGCCGATTAAAGGCGCTGATGGCGTGTTGATCACTTTTGCGAAATGCTGCCGCCCTATTCCCGGCGACCCGATCATCGCCCACGTTAGCCCCGGTAAAGGTCTGGTGATCCACCATGAGTCCTGCCGTAACATCCGTGGCTACCAGAAAGAGCCAGAGAAGTTTATGGCTGTAGAATGGGATAAAGAAACGGCGCAGGAGTTCATTACTGAAATCAAGGTGGAAATGTTCAACCATCAGGGTGCGCTGGCAAACCTGACTGCGGCGATCAACACAACCAATTCCAATATTCAAAGTTTGAATACGGAAGAGAAAGATGGTCGCGTCTATAGTGCCTTTATTCGCCTGACCGCCCGGGATCGCGTACATCTGGCAAATATCATGCGCAAAATCCGTGTGATGCCAGACGTGATTAAAGTCACCCGAAACAGAAATTAATGTTTTATGAACCCAACACGTTATGCACGCATCTGTGAAATGCTCGCCAGGCGGCAGCCTGACCTGACCGTCTGCATGGAACAGGTTCACAAACCCCATAACGTTTCTGCGATTATTCGTACCGCAGATGCCGTTGGCGTACATGAAGTTCATGCCGTCTGGCCTGGCAGCCGGATGCGCACTATGGCTTCGGCTGCGGCTGGCAGCAACAGTTGGGTACAGGTGAAAACGCACCGCACCATTGGCGATGCCGTCGCCCATCTGAAAGGCCAGGGAATGCAGATTCTGGCTACACATCTTTCTGATAACGCCGTCGATTTTCGCGAAATTGATTACACCCGCCCGACCTGTATTTTGATGGGTCAGGAGAAAACGGGCATCACGCAGGAAGCGTTAGCACTGGCGGATCAGGACATCATTATCCCGATGATCGGCATGGTACAGTCGCTGAACGTTTCCGTCGCATCGGCACTCATTCTTTACGAAGCCCAGCGTCAGCGGCAAAACGCAGGCATGTACCTTCGTGAAAACAGCATGTTACCGGAATCAGAACAACAACGCCTGCTGTTTGAAGGCGGCTATCCGGTGCTGGCGAAAGTCGCAAAACGCAAAGGCCTGCCTTACCCCCACGTCAATCAGCAAGGCGAGATCGAAGCTGATGCCGACTGGTGGGCCACCATGCAGGCTGCAGGGTAAGTGCGATGAAAGGTCGCCTGTTAGATGCTGTCCCGCTCAGTTCCCTAACGGGCGTTGGCGCGGCACAAAGTAACAAGCTGGCGAAAATCAACCTGCATACCGTGCAGGATTTACTCTTACACCTTCCCCTGCGCTACGAAGATCGCACCCATCTTTATCCCATTGGCGAGCTGCTACCCGGCGTTTATGCCACGGTTGAAGGCGAAGTGCTGAACTGTAATATCTCCTTCGGCGGTCGACGGATGATGACCTGCCAGATTAGCGACGGTTCCGGCATTCTCACCATGCGCTTTTTCAACTTCAGTGCGGCGATGAAAAATAGCCTGGCGACGGGACGACGTGTGCTGGCCTACGGCGAAGCAAAGCGCGGCAAATATGGCGCGGAGATGATCCATCCGGAATATCGCGTACAGGGTGATCTCAGTACTCCGGAGCTACAGGAAACGCTCACGCCGGTTTACCCAACGACTGAAGGCGTTAAACAGGCAACGCTACGTAAATTAACCGACCAGGCGCTGGATCTGCTGGATACCTGCGCTATTGAAGAACTGTTGCCGCCGGAACTGTCACAGGGGATGATGACGCTGCCGGAAGCCTTGAGAACTCTGCATCGCCCGCCGCCGACGCTGCAACTTAGCGATCTGGAAAGCGGGCAGCATCCGGCACAACGTCGTCTGATTCTGGAAGAACTGCTGGCGCACAACCTCAGTATGTTGGCGTTACGCGCTGGAGCACAACGTTTTCATGCCCAACCGCTTAGCGCCAATGACTCGCTGAAAAATAAACTCCTTGCCACCTTACCGTTCAAACCAACGGGTGCTCAGGCACGTGTGGTGGCGGAAATCGAGCGCGATATGGCGCTCGATGTTCCGATGATGCGTCTGGTGCAAGGCGATGTAGGTTCCGGTAAAACGCTGGTTGCTGCCCTTGCCGCGCTGCGTGCAATTGCTCACGGGAAACAGGTGGCGCTGATGGCACCAACCGAGTTGCTCGCCGAACAGCACGCCAATAACTTTCGCAACTGGTTTGAGCCGCTCGGTATCGAAGTGGGCTGGCTCGCCGGTAAACAGAAAGGTAAAGCACGACTGGCTCAGCAAGAAGCCATCGCCAGCGGTCAGGTGCAGATGATTGTTGGTACGCACGCCATCTTCCAGGAACAGGTGCAATTTAACGGTCTGGCGCTGGTGATTATCGACGAACAGCATCGTTTTGGTGTGCATCAACGCCTGGCGTTATGGGAGAAAGGCCAGCAGCAAGGGTTCCATCCGCATCAGTTAATCATGACCGCCACGCCGATCCCCCGCACGCTGGCAATGACCGCCTATGCCGATCTCGATACCTCGGTCATTGATGAACTGCCGCCAGGGCGTACCCCGGTGACGACAGTGGCAATCCCGGATACGCGTCGTAACGACATCATTGACCGCGTGCGTCACGCCTGCATGACTGAAGGTCGTCAGGCGTACTGGGTGTGCACACTCATTGAAGAGTCAGAGTTACTGGAAGCGCAGGCAGCGGAAGCTACCTGGGAAGAGTTGAAACTGGCGCTACCAGAGTTGAATGTTGGCCTGGTACACGGACGGATGAAACCAGCCGAGAAGCAGGCGGTGATGGCGTCGTTTAAACAAGGTGAGCTACACCTGCTCGTTGCCACAACCGTTATTGAAGTCGGCGTTGATGTGCCTAACGCCAGTCTGATGATTATCGAAAACCCGGAGCGTCTGGGTCTGGCGCAGTTACACCAGCTGCGCGGGCGCGTGGGACGTGGCGCGGTGGCTTCCCACTGCGTGCTGCTCTACAAAACGCCACTCTCCAAAACGGCGCAAATTCGCCTGCAAGTGCTGCGTGACAGCAGCGACGGATTTGTGATTGCACAGAAAGATTTAGAGATTCGCGGTCCTGGCGAACTGTTAGGTACGCGTCAGACGGGTAATGCCGAATTTAAAGTGGCAGATTTACTGCGTGAACAGGCCATGATCCCGGAAGTTCAGCGCCTGGCACGGCATATTCACGAACGTTACCCACAACAGGCAAAAGCCCTGATAGAACGCTGGATGCCAGAAACAGAACGTTACTCGAATGCGTAAAAGGCGGCGGTGAGAAGACCGCCGTTTCAGATTGATCTACCTTCCTGCCGGATGCGGCGTGAACGCCTTATCCGGCCTACAAAAAAACTCACAAAATCAATAAATTGAGAATTATTACGTAGGCCAGATAAGCGAAGCGTATCAGGCATTTGTTTTGTTGCGGCGGCACTTATACCGCCGCTTCATCGGTTACCCCGCAAAAATCGGCAACATCAAATACAGCTTAATCACCAGCGCGTTAACGATATCGATAAAGAACGCACCGACCATCGGCACCACCAGGAAGGCCATGTGCGACGGGCCAAAGCGTTCGGTAATCGCCTGCATGTTGGCAATTGCCGTGGGCGTTGCACCAAGGCCAAAACCACAGTGACCCGCAGCCAGCACCGCCGCATCGTAGTTTTTGCCCATCATGCGCCAGGTGACAAAGATGGCGTACAACGCCATGAAGATGGTCTGTGCGACCAGAATCGCCAGCATCGGCAGCGCCAGCGAAGCCAGCTCCCAAAGTTTCAGCCCCATCAACGCCATCGCCAGGAACAACGACAGACTTACGTTACCCAACACCGATACCGCACGCTCAAAGACGCGGTAAAAGCCCATCATTGACAGACCGTTACTCAGAATCACACCCACAAACAGCACGCAAACGAAGGTCGGCAATTCAAAAGCTGTGCCAGCCAAAAGTTGCGCAACAATTTTCCCCACCGTCAGACAAATCGCGATAAGAGCGATGGTTTCAATCAGCACCAGCGAGGTGATCATGCGCCCAACGTCCGGCTTTTCAAATGCGGTGGGGACTTCCTGGTCATCCGGAATACCGTTTGGCGTGGTGGAGTGCTTCACCAGATACCGCGCCACCGGCCCCCCAATCAAGCCGCCCAACACCAGACCAAACGTTGCACAAGCCATCGCCACTTCCGTCGCGTTGGTGAAGCCATAACGTTCAATGAACAATTTACTCCACGCAGCACCTGTACCGTGGCCGCCGGAAAGCGTAATAGAACCGGCCAGCAGCCCCATCAGCGGATCAAGCCCTAACAGGCTAGCCATCCCAATGCCGATGGCATTTTGCATCACCAGTAAGCCAACAACCACGATGAGGAAAATCCCCACCACACGCCCACCGGCACGCAGGCTGGCAATATTGGCATTCAGACCAATGGTTGCGAAGAATGCCAGCATCAACGGATCGCGCAGGGACATATCAAAATTGACTTCCCAGCCCATACTTTTTTTCAGCACCAGCAGCGCCAGTGCCACCAGCAACCCTCCGGCAACCGGTTCAGGTATGGTGTATTTCTTCAGAAAGGAGACGGAATGGACCAACTTGCGCCCGAGCAGCAACGTCAGGGTTGCTGCAACAAGCGTTGCTAAAGTATCGAGATGAAACATAGTTACTCCTTTGTGTCCGCACCACTCTTTCACACTCGTCATACTTCATCGCGCATGTGCATTAGGGCGAAATATGACGAGTATCGAGTCATGCTATCCCGGTTCGAATTCTCAGCTGAAAATAAAAAAATGGCATGGATTTTAAGCAGAAAACAACCAAAAGTTATATAAAAAAGTGCATTTATCGCATTTAAATATTTAGAAGAATGCATGGCAAACGTTTGCTTTTGCCTTTCGGTCAGCTAAAATGCCCGCTTTGCCACCACGGGATTGTTTTCGATGTCTGTTTCCACCCTAGAGTCAGAAAATGCGCAACCGGTTGCGCAGGCTCAAAACAGCGAACTGATTTATCGTCTTGAAGATCGTCCGCCGCTTGCTCAAACTCTGTTTGCCGCCTGTCAGCATCTGCTGGCGATGTTTGTCGCGGTAATCACGCCAGCACTGTTAATTTGCCAGGCGCTGGGTTTACCAGCACAGGACACGCAACACATTATTAGTATGTCGCTGTTTGCTTCCGGTGTGGCGTCGATTATTCAGATTAAAGCCTGGGGGCCGGTTGGTTCCGGGTTATTGTCTATTCAGGGCACCAGCTTTAACTTCGTTGCTCCGCTAATTATGGGCGGAACGGCACTGAAGACCGGTGGCGCCGATGTTCCTACCATGATGGCGGCGCTCTTCGGCACACTGATGCTGGCAAGTTGCACCGAAATGGTAATCTCCCGCGTTTTACATCTGGCGCGCCGCATTATTACGCCTCTGGTTTCTGGCGTCGTAGTAATGATTATCGGCCTGTCGCTAATACAGGTTGGGTTAACGTCCATTGGCGGCGGTTATGCGGCCATGAACGATAACACCTTTGGCGCGCCGAAAAATTTGCTGCTGGCGGGCGTGGTCTTAGCTTTAATCATTCTGCTTAACCGTCAACGTAACCCTTACTTACGCGTGGCCTCGCTGGTGATTGCGATGGCAGCCGGATATGCGCTGGCGTGGTTTATGGGCATGTTGCCAGAAAGCAACGAGCCGATGACGCAAGAACTGATTATGGTGCCAACACCGCTCTATTACGGGCTTGGTATTGAATGGAGTTTGCTGTTGCCGCTGATGCTGGTCTTTATGATCACCTCGCTGGAAACTATTGGCGATATCACCGCCACCTCCGACGTTTCCGAACAACCGGTTTCCGGTTCGCTGTACATGAAACGCCTGAAAGGCGGCGTACTGGCAAACGGCCTGAACTCGTTTGTATCGGCGGTGTTTAACACCTTCCCGAACTCCTGCTTCGGGCAGAACAACGGTGTGATCCAGTTGACCGGTGTTGCCAGCCGTTATGTCGGTTTTGTCGTCGCACTGATGCTGATTGTGCTCGGCCTGTTCCCGGCTGTGAGCGGTTTTGTGCAGCATATTCCGGAACCGGTACTTGGCGGCGCTACGCTGGTGATGTTTGGTACTATCGCCGCATCAGGTGTGCGTATCGTTTCTCGTGAACCGCTGAATCGTCGGGCCATTCTGATTATCGCGCTGTCGCTGGCGGTCGGTCTGGGCGTTTCTCAGCAGCCGCTGATTTTGCAGTTTGCCCCTGACTGGCTGAAAAACCTGCTCTCCTCCGGGATCGCCGCTGGCGGTATCACTGCCATTGTGCTGAACCTGATTTTCCCGCCAGAAAAACAGTAATCCACTCACGGCGGTAAAATTCTTTACCGTCGTAGCCACTCGCTTTCTCCATTCCCGCCTTGAGGAATGCGCGTAAATCGTGCATAACTCCCTTATGTGCATTTCACGGGATGGAAGACCATGAAATTTATTGGGAAGCTGCTTCTCTACATTTTCATCGCGCTATTCGTGGCGATCGCTGGCCTCTATTTCCTGCTGCAAACCCGCTGGGGAGCAGAGCATATCAGCGCATGGATTTCCAGGAATAGCGACTATCATTTGACCTTCGGAGCGATGGATCACCGGTTTTCCGCACCATCTCATATCGTGCTGGAGAACGTCACATTCGGTCGCGATGGTCAACCCGCCACTCTGGTGGCGAAAAGTGTCGATATTGCGCTAAGTAGTCGGCAACTGAGCGAACCACGCCATGTCGATACTATCCTGCTGGAAAACGGGACGTTGAATCTCACCGACCAGACCGCGCCGTTACCGTTCAAAGCGGATCGGCTGCAACTGCGTGATATGGCGTTTAACAGTCCCAATAGCGAGTGGAATCTCAGCGCACAGCGAGTAAATGGCGGCGTCGTTCCGTGGTCGCCGGAAGCCGGTAAAGTCCTGGGCACGAAGGCTCAAATTCAGTTCAGTGCCGGCTCTCTGTCGCTCAACGATGTTGCTGCTACCAATGTACTGATTGAAGGCACTATTGATAACGATCGCGTCACGCTTACGAATCTGGGCGCCGATATCGCTCGTGGTTCATTAACTGGTAATGCGCAGCGTAATGCCGATGGTAGCTGGCAGGTAGAAAATCTGCGCATGGCCGATATCCGTCTGCAAAGCGAAAAATCTCTGACCGATTTCTTTGCACCTTTGCGCTCTGTCCCGTCGTTGCAGATTGGCCGCCTTGAAGTGATCGACGCTCGCCTGCAAGGTCCGGACTGGGCGGTGACCGACCTCGATCTCAGCTTGCGCAACATGACCTTCATTAAAGATGACTGGCAGACGCAGGAAGGCAAGCTGTCAATGAACGCCAGCGAGTTTATTTATGGTTCGCTGCATTTATTTGACCCGATTATGAACGCGGAGTTTTCCCCTCAGGGCGTCGCGCTGCGCCAGTTTACCAGCCGTTGGGAAGGCGGAATGGTACGAACGTCAGGGAACTGGCAACGCGATGGAAAAACGCTGCTCCTCGACGACGCAGCGATTGTCGGGCTGGAATTTACCTTGCCGAAAAACTGGCAACAGTTGTGGATGCAGCAAACTCCCGCCTGGTTAAACACTCTGCAACTGAAGAGATTTAGCGCCAGCCGCAACCTGATCATTGATATCGACCCTGACTTTCCGTGGCAGCTCACCGCGCTGGATGGTTATGGCGCGAATCTGACGCTGGTTGCCGAGCATAAGTGGGGGGTGTGGAGTGGCACGGCGAACCTGAATGCCGCCGCCGCAACGTTCAATCGTGTCGACGTTCGTCGTCCGTCGCTGGCGCTAACCGCCAATAGCAGCACGGTGAATATCAGCGAACTTAGCGCATTTACCGAGAAAGGCATTCTTGAAGCCACTGCCAGTGTCTCACAAACGCCGCAGCGCCAGACCCATATCAGCCTGAACGGACGCGGTGTGCCGATGAACATTTTGCAACAGTGGGGATGGCCAGAGTTACCTATTACGGGCGATGGTAATATTCAGCTCACCGCCAGCGGCGATATCCAGACCGATGTACCGCTAAAACCCACGGTTAACGGACAACTCCATGCTGTGAACGCTGAAAAGCAGCAGGTAACCCAAACCATGAATGCTGGCGTAGTTTCCAGTGGCGAAGTCACGTCAACGGAGCCAGTGCAGTAAAAATCAATCTCGCCGGGCACGACATAGCCGTACCCGGCATTCCTTCAATAAATTACAACGTAATTGTCAGCGCATTCCCTTGAGGCGTCACCACCACGCCCAAGTCACTTTCAGCCTGCGAACCGCCTTGCAAACCATTTACTTTCGCAATATTACGCAAGCACAGTGTCCAGTTCTTCGCCTCGCCCGCGCCTGTCACGGTAATCGTATTGCCAGTACGCGCCGCTTTCAGGGTGAAGATCACCGAACCATCGGCGGCGGGCACTTCACAGACAGCTTCATGCCCGTCTTGCAGATTAAAAAGCTGGAAAGCCGTGCCTTCATGCCACGCGTAGTCGGGGCGTTGGTCATTGTTCCCCAGCGCCAGTAAGGTGTTGTCACGCACGTAAACCGGCAAACTAAGAAAATCATGCTGCTGTTTATGCCAACGGCTGCCTTCTGTTTCATCGTTATGCCACAGATGCGTCCAGCGACCTTCTGGCAGATAAAACTGTACATCGCCCACTTCAGAGAACACTGGCGCAACCATCACGCTGTCGCCCAACATGTATTGACGGTCAAGATAATCACAGGCCGGATCGTCCGGGAACTCCATCACCATTGCGCGCATCATCGGCGTACCCAGCGCGTTAGCACGAGCGGCTTCGCGGTACAGATACGGCATCATACGGCATTTAAGCTGAGTGAAATGGCGCACGACATCGCAGGATTCATCATCATAAGCCCACGGCACACGATAAGATTTGCTGCCATGTAAACGGCTATGGCTGGAGAGCAAACCAAATGCGCACCAGCGTTTGTAAACGTGTGCCGGAGCGGTATTCTCAAAGCCACCGATATCGTGGCTCCAAAAACCAAAACCAGAAAGGCCAATAGACAAACCACCGCGCAGGCTTTCCGCCATTGATTCGTAGTTAGCGTAACAGTCGCCGCCCCAGTGTACCGGGAATTTCTGCGCACCGACGGAGGCCGAGCGGGCAAACAAGACGGCTTCTTCCTCACCGACGGTTTCCTTGAGCACGTTCCACACCAGTTCGTTGTAGATGTATGCATAATGGTTATGCATTTTCTGCGGATCGGAACCGTCAAACCACTGAACGTCTGTTGGAATACGTTCGCCAAAGTCGGTCTTAAAGCAATCGACGCCCATCGCTACCAGGCCTTTCAGTTTATCGGCGTACCATTTGCAGGCATCTGGGTTGGTAAAGTCATAAATCGCCAGACCTGGCTGCCATTTATCCCATTGCCATAACGAGCCGTCCGGGCGTTTGAGTAAATATCCTTTCTCTTGCAACTCTTTAAATACCGGGGATTTTTGCCCTATATAGGGGTTAATCCAGACGCAGATTTTCAGCTCTTTCGCTTTCAGGCGGCGGATCATCCCTTCCGGGTCAGGGAAAGTTACCGGATCCCACTCAAAATCGCACCACTGGAAAGCTTTCATCCAGAAACAGTCGAAGTGGAAAACATGTAGCGGCAGATTCCGTTCCGCCATGCCGTCGATAAAGCTGTTTACCGTTGCTTCATCATAATTAGTGGTAAATGAAGTCGTTAACCACAAACCAAAGGACCATGCTGGCGGCAACGCCGGACGCCCGGTAAAACGGGTATAACGATCGAGCACCGCTTTCGGCGTCGGGCCATCGATAACAAAGTATTCGAGATATTCACCCTCAACGCTGAACTGTACTTTGGAGACTTTCTCCGATCCCACTTCAAACGAGACGCACTGCGGATGATTAACCAGCACACCGTAGCCACGGTTGGTGATATAGAACGGGATGTTTTTGTACGCCTGTTCGGTGCTGGTTCCGCCATCACGGTTCCAGGTTTCCACCGTCTGACCGTTACGCACCAGCGCAGTGAAGCGTTCCCCCAGACCGTATACCGTTTCACCGACACCGAGATCCAACCGCTCAAACATGTAGCTACGGTTGGTGTTGGTATCCTGTATATAGCCGTTATTTTTCAACTGGCTACCGGTAATGCGCACACCATTGCGCAGAAAATCGAGCGACCAGAATTCCCCTTTGGTAACGCGAACACTCAAATTACCGCTCTTCAGCTCGGCATATTCACTCGTGTTTTGCATCTCCACCGGAACGTCATGCAACACATTAATCGGGTAATGCGGACCGCTATCCAGCGCCCCTTGAAAATGCTCAATCCGCACGCCAACCACACCTTCCTGAGGTGAAAAAAAGCGCAGCGTAAACAGCGGCGTATCCAACTGCCAGGTACGCTCCCGCACATCACGCGGCGCGGCATAAACCACCATCTCCTTTCCCCGGTGCTCAACATCAAAAACCTGGATGGGGTGAATCAAATTAAGACCAGGTTGAATAAGCCAGTTTCCATCGCTGATTTTCATAATCCGTTCCTTTCGTTCTGAAATTTTAGTTACCGCATGCATGACAAGTGAAGAAGGCGCCAGTCAGACAGCCCGAAAGTAAACCATCCTTAAGAGTGCGGATATTGCTATTTTTTGTTATCAACTTACGTTTCTTGTTTTCTGTGATCGCGGTAGCGCCAAAATGTAACTTATGGATTTGCTGAAGGTTTCTGTGAAAGGGATCATGGCAAGACGAAACGATACGGAAAAAAGTGTGATGGGGGATGTGATAAGGCGAGGAACTAGCTATAATGCGCCCCGCCTCCATGTAGCAATCGAGGCGCGGAAGATCGTCGTCTCCGGTGAGGCGGCTGGACTTCAAATCCAGTTGGGGCCGCCAGCGGTCCCGGGCAGGTTCGACTCCTGTGATCTTCCGCCAAAATGCCTCTACTGATGTTCACCAATCCCTTGTAATACGATTAAAACCAGACATTTTCTTCTGTTCATGATTCATTCGGCTTAACCGAGTTCGTTCTTAACATTTATTGCAATGGCGGCGACATGTCAGACAAAGACTTAACCCAGTCTCCGGCAGGCGAATTTAACAAATCAACAGCAGGCAGGAGAGATCGTCCCCGGCATTGATCATGTCAATAGCTTTATCCATCCGCTGATTGATAATTGGCGAATGCAAGGTTTTCTCGGCAAGGCTCGCCACAATCTTCAGCACCGTTGCCTCATCAGGAGTTGCTTCCAGCGATGTCACACTCAACAAATGCTTTATATAGAAATAATCGAGGATTAAACGGTAAACCTGGCGCATGATCGTTGAGAAATCAGCATCCGGAAAATGACAGTGGTAAATTTTGTAGGTCAGTAAATTGCGCAATACATGCGGGGCGCTGAGGATAGAATCCTGGCAAAGCTGCTGCCATTGCTTATCCAGAACTGCAAACTTATCGACCAGATCCTGCTTATCCGTGCTGGCTGTAATGTTTAAATACACTGCCATCTTCCGATGCACCCCAGCGATAATGTTATCCCTGGCACCTTCATTCGCGATAAGTGAACCCAATGCCGACAGCGCGCGCACCTTCAATCCAACCGACTCCGTTGACGTTGAGCGATGAATCAAACTTATACCTGCCGCCAGCTCGCTTAATAGTTCCTGATGATACTGTTCGGCCTGCGCAAAATGGCGATGCAGATCGAACTCAATGCGTTGCAAGTAAACCATAAACTGTGCCAGCGCCATCAGGTTCTCTTCAACGTTCAACGATGGCGACTGTAGAAGGTGCCAGGCAAAGAGATGCACAATCTGTTGGATCTGATTAACCGGCTGCTGCCGGGCGATGATATTGTTTTTCGCCTTCGCCAGCAGCTCATCTTGTTCATGCACTAACATGCTGTCGGCATCGAACAATACCAGCCGGGCTACTTCCGGACATGAAAGCGTCATCGAATAACGAGTTGTATCCGCGTAGTGCTTTTTACAACGTGGATAAGTAGAACAGGTAACTGAAAGCGCGTTGCCTCCCAGCTCGCGATGAACCAGGCAGAGTTTATTTTCGTCGAGAAACGGACACTGCCCCTGCGCGTCCAGCTTAATTCTCGAATATCTTTGTTTACCTTTTCGCACCAGCATCAAATTCTCTTTCGCCAGCCTGGAAATTTCCAGATGGTGTGCGTTGAGGTAATCATGATGAGTTTTCTTGTCGATATCTATTTGCCATCCCTGACAACAGGAAATCAGGCAGTCAGGTCCGACACAGGAAAACTTCTTCACAAACTCGGGTTTGATCACTTTATGGATTTGCATAACATTCTTCGCGTTTAAAAAGCGAACAGTAACATGCTGTCAGAAAAAAATGATAACGCCATAACATGACGGTTTAATAAGCATTTCACGCGTTTCATAAAGATAAAAATAATGCTCGACCTCATCAAATTACCCACGCTATTTGTCAGCGACGCTAATGCCAAAATATTTCGTTGCGACGTGATAAGAGATTTCAATGCTTTTGAATAACGACCGACGCAAACTATGAAGGATACTTATGAGAAAAATATTTATGATTCCGACGAGGATAATATAAAAGCCTCACGGTCGATTTTATTTTCAGACTGCTTCTGGCTGGCGATAATAATGTCAGACGTATCAATGGTCTGCCTGTTATTGCTCAAGATGCGTAACTATTGCTGAGAGGCAACATAAATATGCCTTATATGAACAGAGCCATCCTTGCCATTTTTGCTATCATGCCTGCATACATAAATGACAAAACCGTATGTAGAGGGGAAAAATGGGTTCCACCAGAAAGGGGATGCTGAACGTTCTAATTGCCGCCGTATTGTGGGGAAGTTCAGGTGTCTGCGCACAATACATCATGGAGCAAAGCCAGATGTCATCGCAGTTTCTGACTATGACGCGACTGATATTTGCCGGTTTTATTCTGCTAACGCTCTCCTTTGTCCACGGCGATAAAGTCTTCTCAATCATTAAAAATCATAAAGATGCCATCAGCCTGCTGATTTTTTCCGTTGTTGGCGCACTGACCGTCCAGCTTACTTTCTTACTGACAATTGAAAAATCCAATGCTGCTACAGCAACGGTGCTGCAATTTTTATCACCAACGATTATCGTGGCATGGTTCTCACTGGTACGTAAATCACGCCCCGGAATCCTGGTTTTTTGCGCCATTCTGACGTCGCTGATTGGTACGTTTTTATTGGTGACACACGGTAATCCGACGTCATTATCGATCTCTCCTGCTGCGTTATTCTGGGGTATCGCCTCGGCATTTGCTGCCGCATTCTATACGACATACCCCTCAACGCTCATTTCCCGTTACGGCACGTTGCCAGTGGTCGGCTGGAGTATGCTCATTGGTGGTCTGATCCTGTTGCCCTTTTATGCCGGACAAGGAACAAATTTCGTGGTTAATGGCAGCCTGATTCTGGCATTTTTCTATCTGGTGGTAATTGGAACTTCGCTAACCTTTAGTCTGTATCTGAAAGGCGCACAGTTAATTGGCGGGCCAAAAGCCAGCATTTTGAGCTGTGCAGAACCATTAAGTAGCGCGCTGCTCTCTTTGCTGTTGCTGGGGATCACTTTCACATTACCTGACTGGCTGGGAACGCTGCTGATTCTGTCATCGGTGATTTTGATTTCAATGGATTCCCGCCGCCGCGCCAGAAAAATGTGATCGTCTGGCGCGGCGCGGTTGATAATTACCAGCCCGGCACCGCGCCACCGTTAAAGATAGTTTCTGCCGCTTTAGCAACTTCTGGTGATTGATAAGATTGCAAAAATTCCTTCACGTTTTCTGCATCCTTGTTATCTTCCCGCGCCACCAGAATGTTCACATACGGCGAATTTTTATCTTCAATAAATACGCTGTCATGCACCGGGGAAAGCCCGGTTTGCTGAATATAAGTCGTGCTGATAATCGCCACATCCACTTTCGGGTCGTCCAGTACACGCGGCAACTGTGCCCCCTCCAGTTCCATTATCTGCAAATGACGCGGGTTATCGGTAATATCCAATGCCGTTGGCAGTAAACCTTTCCCTTCTTTCAACGTAATCAGTTTCTCTTTTTGCAAAAGTAACAGCGCCCGCCCAAGGTTGGTCGGATCATTCGGAATCGCCACTGTCGCCCCATCTTTTAGCTGATCGACCGTTTTAATTTTTTTCGAATATCCCGCCATGGGGAATACAAAGGTATTTCCCACCGCCACCAGTTTATAACCGTGCGCCTGATTATCCTGTTCAAGGAAAGGGCGATGCTGGAATACATTGGCATCCAGTTCACCATGATCTGTTGCATCGTTCGGCAGCAATGAACCGCTAAATCCAATCAGTTCAACCTCAAGGCCATACTTCTCTTTAGCCACTTTTTTTGCGACTTCCGCCACATCTTGTTCGGCACCGTTTATGACGCCAACTTTAATGTGTTTGGTATCGCTGCTTTGCTGGTCGCAGCCTGCCAGTAGTATTCCTGCCAGTAATAACGCAGCTCCTGTTCGTAGATGATGTGTTGTCAGTTTCATTTTTTATCCTTTTATTAATGATGACCTGACTATAGCGGTAAGGTCGCTGCGGTTAAAAAACGAAATGCTATCGATAAGAAGAAAAAGGAATAAAAGAGGAATATAAGGTCTGGCACTTCTTACTGAATACTAAAACGCGTTTCGTACAGCATGATTAGAGCGATGAAAACAAACTACACTTATGCTTCATTCGATGCCATTTGTAAAAAGGTAGAACTCATGAAACCAACGACGCTGCTTCTTATTTTCGCTGTTTTCGCGATGCCGGGTATGGTGTATGCCGAGTCGCCTTTTAGCTCGTTACAATCGGCGAAAGAGAAAAATACGGTATTACAGGATTTGCGAAAAATTTGTACCCCGCAGGCATCGTTATCAGATGAAGCGTGGGAAAAGTCAATGTTGTCTGATGAAAGCAATAAACAACACATACGCGAAGCCATCGTGGCGATGGAGCGTAATAATCAGAGTAACTACTGGGAAGCGTTGGGCAGGGTAGAATGCCCGGATATGTAGGAGCGGCAACAGCCACTGACCAACACTTCTTTAAACTGATATCAGGATTTCTTCATTTTCACTTTTGCAGTAACCAACAGCGCGGTAAGCAACATCAACGTGCCGGACAATATTAACGGCGAAGTCAGACCAATGTTATCCAGTGCATAACCACCAATTGCCGCGCCGCAGGTATTGGCAAGCTGAATAACAGCCACCTGAATAGATCCCGCCTTTTCTGCCTGATCGGCTAATGAGCGGGTGATCCACGTTGACCAGCCCACGGGAATTAAAGCAAAGGTCAGCCCCCAGATAATCGCCACACCGGTAGCAATAATTTTATCGCTTCCCCACAACGTCAGTACCAGTGCACTAAGAGCAAGCACTAACGGTGCTCCCGCTAAGGCCAGTTTTACTGAACGTTTAAGAATGATCGACGAAAGCGACGTACCGACAAAACTGGCGATACCAAAACTCAACAGCACCAGCGTTAAGCCATCTACGCCGAATCCCGCCAGATTCATATATACCGGTCGAATATAGGTGAAGAAAGCGAATTGCCCCGCAAAGGACATAAAGATAGCGATCATCCCGGCCATCACCCCCGGACGCTGCAACAAACGGAAGGTATTTTGTTTCTGATGCGAGGGTTCGCCAGGCAGCGAAGGCAATGATTTGATAATCCAGATAATACACAGCACGCCCATCACCGCTGCCGCATTAAAGACATTGCGCCAGCCGATAAGCTCGCCTAAAAAGCTGCCTAACGGCGCGGCAATCACCAGCGCAATAGAAACCGCGCCGAAGATCACCGACAGCGCCTTCGGCACCGTACGAGGCGGCACCAGACGCATGGTCAGTGACGCTGACATCGCCCAGAATCCGCCTAGCGCCAGCCCCAGACAGGCTCGACCGATTAATAACATTCTGAACGAGCTGGCAAAGGAAACCAGTAAGCAAGAGAGCGTCAGCAAAACGGCGAACAAAATAACAACGTAGCGGCGGTCGGTGGCCTGAATTGTCTGGGTAATAAACAAACTGGCAAACATCGCCACAAAGGCGGTCACAGTCACCGATTGCCCGGCAAGCCCTTCCGAAATCCCTAAATCCTGCGCCATCGGCGTCAGCAAACTGACAGGTAAAAACTCAACGATAATCAGGCAGGCGACGCAAAACGCCACCGAGAAAACGGCTGACCAGTTCGGTCGGGTGATGGCATCCGCGCCACAGTTTTCTTCGATATGTTCACTCATGGTGTTACCCGTGGCATGTTTCAGGGGAAAGCCGGTCAGTTTAGCATTGAAATGTGTGACGTATTTAACGTTTCTGCAACTTTTACGGTGTTGCTTGAGCTGGAGTTAAGATCGAAACGGAACAGGGCAAAGATTACCGAATGCGGCATGAACGCCTTATCCCCCCTACAGGTCAGGCGCGGTCTGTAGGCTGATAAGACGAAGCGGTTTTAATGCAGCCAATGAACGCCCTCGGCAGGCTGAAAGAACGCGTTATAGCGCATCTGGAAAGCGTTAATCTCCTGCATTTCAGGTTCTGTTTCGCGCAGAAAACCCAGCGCCAGCCTGACCTGAGCGTCGGTAATGGGAGCTGCGAGGCGGGCTTTTTGTAAAATTCGATGCCATTGCAACAGGTTCTGTTCGCTACCATCGACAATGACAATTTGCCAGATGAGCAACACCTGCGCAGCATTTTGCAGGTGCGACTCATCCGGGCGATGCAGATAACGTAAAAATTCGTCACCCGCTGACTTTCCCATCTGATCGACCATCGATTCGACGGGTACGACATCAATATTCAGCCGATCGCTGAGACGGCGAATCGCCTTTCTGGCTCCGGATGTCAGCACCCGAAAACCAATCACAAACACCACCGCCATCGTAGCGAGCATTATCCAGATCATGAGTTCTCCTGCGTAACCGGCCCTCATGATATCTGGAAACACTTATCAGATACTAATCCACCAGGATGATTTTCAGCGCAAACAGCGCCGCTACAACCACCACACACAGGTTCAGATCGCGCCATCGTCCGGTACAAACTTTCATAATGCAGTACGACATAAAGCCCAGCGCGATACCTTCAGTGATCGAGAAAGTAAAGGGCATCATCACCGTAGTAATAAATGCGGGCACCGATTCGGTAAAATCATCCCAGTTAACGCGCGCCAGACTTGAGGTCATTAACACGCCCACGAAGATGAGCGCCCCGGCAGTCGCATAGGGTGGAACCATTGCCACCAGCGGTGAGAAGAACATAACCAACAGGAACATAACGCCGACCACAACCGCAGTCAGCCCCGTGCGGCCACCGACCGCCACACCAGAAGTACTTTCAATATAGGCGGTAACAGACGAGGTGCCGATAAACGCACCCGCCACCGAACTGACGCTATCGACATACAGCGCCTTATTCATATTGGGGAAATTACCGTTACTATCTATTAAGCCAGCTTTATCAGTTACCCCAATTAATGTTCCTGATGAATCAAATAGGTTGATCAGCATAAAGGAGAAAATGATACCGGCAAGTTCAAGCGACAACGCGCCGCTCAAATCAACTTCACCAATGACACCGCTAATATCGGGTGGAATGGAATAGATACCGCTAAAATGAACATCACCGAAAAATAATCCACAGCAGGAAGTAACAACAATAGAAACCAACACCGCCGCATGAAAATTACGTGATGACAACACGGTTATAATAAAAAAACCTAAAATACCTAACAACACGCCGTGAGAACTTAAATCGCCAATCATAACCAGCGTATCTTTATTGGCGACAATAACACCGGTATTTTTTAATCCCATCAAGGCAATAAATAACCCGATACCACTGGTGATACCAATACGTAAACTTAATGGAATGTTGGAAATCATCCAGTAACGGATACGAAAGAGCGTGAGCAAAAACAGTCCGATTGCGCCCCAGAATATGGCTCCCATCCCGGTCTGCCAGGAGATCCCCATCGCCCCCACGACCACGAACGCGAAGAAGGCGTTCAGCCCCATTGCCGGAGCCAGCGCCACGGGTAAGTTAGCAAATATCCCCATCGCAATACTGCCAATACCGGCAATTAAACAGGTGGTGACAAATACCACTTTCGGGTCCATTTGTGCCGCGCCAAGGATTTGCGGGTTAACAAAAACGATGTACACCATGGTTAAAAAAGTGGTCATCCCCGCAATCAATTCTGTGCGGACGGTGGTTCCATGTTGAGGAAGTTTAAATAATCGCGAAAGCGTCCCTGATTCATTACTCACGTAATCGGTATTGTCATTATTCATTTTTTTGTCCATTGAAGGAAATTTAAATCCTTGCTTTTGTAAAACAAATGACAACACTGGTTCAGTGATAATTATCACATTTCAATTGCACATTAATGGATATTCTTTAATAATCTCGCGACGTTTCTTTATGATAAATAATAATCAATTTGATAAAATCAAAATGAGAAAAACATGAATAATTCTATTAGCCATAAATTTCATTACATTAGTCGGAGCGAATACCAGGAATTGTTAGCCGTATCCCGTGGCGAAGCCGTTGCCGATTATATTATTGATAATGTCTCTATTTTGGATCTGATCAATGGCGGAGAAATTTCCGGCCCGATTGTGATTAAAGGGCGTTACATTGCTGGTGTTGGCGCAGAATACGTCAACGCTCCGGCTTTGCACCGAATTGATGCTAACGGCGCAACGGCAGTACCAGGATTTATTGATGCTCACCTGCATATTGAATCCAGCATGATGACGCCAGTCACCTTTGAAACCGCCACCCTGCCACGCGGCCTGACAACTGTTATTTGCGATCCCCATGAAATCGTCAATGTCATGGGCGAATCCGGATTCGCCTGGTTTGCTCGCTGCGCAGAACAGGCAAAGCAGAATCAGTATTTGCAAGTCAGCTCTTGCGTACCCGCACTGGAAGGCTGCGATGTAAACGGCGCCAGTTTTACTCTCGAACAGATGCTCGCCTGGCGAGATCACCCGCAGGTTACCGGCCTCGCGGAAATGATGGACTACCCTGGCGTAATTAGCGGGCAGGATGCGCTGCTCGATAAACTGGACGCGTTTCGCCATCTGACGCTGGACGGTCACTGCCCCGGTTTAGGCGGTAAAGAACTTAACGCCTATATTGCTGCCGGTATTGAAAACTGCCATGAGAGCTATTTGCTGGAAGAAGGCCGTCGGAAATTACAACTCGGCATGTCGTTGATGATCCGCGAAGGATCCGCTGCCCGCAACCTCAACGCGCTGGCTCCGTTAATCAACGAATTTAATAGCCCGCAATGTATGCTCTGTACCGATGACCGTAACCCGTGGGAAATCGCCCATGAAGGGCATATCGATGCCTTAATTCGCCGCCTGATCGAACAGCACAATGTGCCGCTGCATGTGGCATATCGCGTCGCCAGTTGGTCAACAGCGCGCCATTTTGGTCTTAATCATCTCGGTTTACTGGCGCCCGGCAAGCAGGCCGATATCGTCCTGTTAAGTGATGCGCGTAAGGTCACGGTGCAGCAGGTACTGGTGAAAGGCGAACCGATTGACGCGCAAACCTTGCAAGCACAAGAGTCGGCGAGACTGGCGCAATCCGCCCCACCGTATGGCAATACTATTGCTCGCCAGCCGGTTTCCGCCAGCGACTTTGCCCTACAATTTACGCCCGGAAAACGCTATCGAGTCATTGACGTTATCCATAATGAGCTGATTACGCACTCCCGCTCCAGCGTCTATAGCGAAAATGGTTTTGATCGCGATGATGTGTGCTTTATTGCCGTGCTTGAGCGTTACGGGCAACGACTGGCTCCGGCCTGTGGTTTGCTTGGGGGCTTTGGTCTGAATGAAGGTGCACTGGCTGCGACGGTTAGCCATGACAGCCATAACATTGTGGTGATCGGTCGTAGTACGGAAGAGATGGCGCTGGCGGTAAATCAGGTGATTCAGGATGGCGGCGGGCTGTGTGTGGTGCGTGACGGTCAGGTGCAGAGCCATCTACCGTTGCCCATTGCCGGCCTGATGAGCACCGACACGGCGCAGTCGCTGGCGGAGCAAATTGACGCCCTGAAAGTTGCCGCCCGCAAATGTGGTTCGTTACCGGATGAACCGTTTATTCAGATGGCGTTTCTTTCCCTGCCAGTGATCCCCGCGTTGAAACTGACCAGCCAGGGGTTGTTTGATGGCGAGAAGTTTGCCTTCACTACGCTGGAAATTGCGGAATAAAAAAATGCCCGGCGTCATGCCGGGCAAAAGTCACCAGTTACGTTTATGCCACTGTCAACTGCTGAATTTTTTTCTCGCGGCGGATTTTGCGTTCTTCCATCACCGCGACTATCGCCATCAGACAGATACAGCCAATTGCGGCGATATCCAGCGCGGCGAAGGTTCCAGCCCAGCCGGTGAGGCCGAATACCGGAGTACCATCGGCAATCATCCCCAGACCTAACTTGGCAAAGCTGTCACCAATCAGGTAGGCGAAGGTGCCTTTAATCCCGTCGGCAGCGCCGATCGCTTTTTTCGGTACAAAGCCAACAGCCGCCACGCCAATCAACAGTTGCGGACCAAATACCAGGAAACCTAATGCAAAGAGAGAAGCCAGGTAGATATATTGATTGCTGGCGTGCTGATACACACCGAGTGTCGCGATAATCAGCGCCAGCGCGATGCAGGCTACCAGGCCACGGCGACCGTTCGCCAGGTCAGAGAGCCAGCCCCACAGCAGAGTACCGACCAGTGCGCCTGCTTCAAACAGCGTAAAGCCCTGAATCGCCACCGCTTTAGAGAGTTTCAGTTCCTGGAACGCGTATACGGTTGACCACTGGTCGATACCAATACGCACCACGTACAGGAAGATGTTGGCGAAGCACAGCAGCCAGATCACTTTGTTTTTCAGCACATACTCAACAAAGATCTGCCACTTGGTCATATCCGTGGATTCCGTCTCTTTGTCCTCTTCGCTGATCTCTTCACCAAACAGTTCTTCGGCTTTACCGAGGCCATACGCTTCAGGGGAGTCACTGCCGTAACGCAGGCCGATAAAACCGACAATCAGCGCGATAATCGACGGGAAAATAAACATGCCGATCACATGACCGTCGAACAGGTAATTTGCGCCGAACAGCGCCACACCCGCCGCGCCCGCACCGCCGAGGTTGTGGGAAATGTTCCAGAAACCGAGAAACGTCCCGCGCTTACGACGCGGCGTCCATTTGGTGATGGTGGAATAACTGCATGAGCCGCCAGTACTCTGGAAAAAGCCGCTTAAGGCGTAAAACGCAATCATCAGGAACAGGCTAACCGAGCCGCTGCCCATACTGGCGCTGAAGCCCAGCATACAAATGGCAGAGAGGATCAGCATGAAAGGCAGGAACTGTTTGGTGTTTTTGCCGTCGGCGTAGTAGGAGACCAGCGTTTTACCCACGCCATAAGTGATGGAGAAGCCCAGGCCGATCATCCCCAACTGCGTCATGCTCAACCCGTAAGTGGAGATCATGTCGTTCTGCGCAATGTTAAAGTTCTTGCGAATCAGATACATCGTCAGGTAGCCAATAAAGACCACCAAGTAGGATTGCATGAACGGTTTGAACCACATTTTGCGCCGCACTTCGAGCGGAAGATCCAGAGTCGGCTTGCGAACCTGGTTGAGGAAAGCCAGCATGGGTTACTCCTGATTTCCCATCATTCTTCAAGCCGCAGGTGCTTTAGCTGCATGTATTCCTGCAACTTGAATTAATTGGGGAAAGAATTAATGAATGATGGCATTGTAAAAATCAGCAGCCAATCAGGCCTGAGATAGTGTCCAGGCAAAACCTGGAAAATTTCTTAGTTTTGCCGGATATGAGGTAAAAAGGTGAGATGTATCACGCTTCGCGCGGTGCCTGAGCATTCAAAAAGGGCAGTAATAGCAAGGCCGAGATCCCGGCGGCAATGGAGATAACCACAAAAAAACCGCTCCAGTGCCAGGTATCGAGCACTTTCGCCAGCGGCCAACCAGCAAGCGACGCCCCCAGGTAAGCAAACAAGCCGACAAACCCCGTCGCCGCCCCTGCCGCTTCTTTGTGGGAACACTCTGCTGCTGCCATACCGATTAACATCTGTGGGCCAAAAACAAAAAAACCAATGGTGAAGAAGCAAGTCGCCTGCATCACGTAGCTGGCAAACGGCATTAGCCACAGCGAGCCGACTGATAGCAAAATCCCGGCGGCGAAAATCAAATTCATCGGCCCACGGTTGCCGTTAAACAGTTTGTCCGAACCCCAACCGGCAACCAGCGCACCGATAAATCCGCCCAGTTCAAACATCGTCACCGCTGTATTCGCCGTGACCAGATCGACGCCCAGCGTCTCGGACATGTACAAGTTGCCCCAGTCGTTGATCGCTGCGCGAACCACGTAGACCAGCACGTAGCAGAACGAAAGCAACCAGATATACGGATTCAGCAACACATATTTGGTGAGGATCTCTTTACGCGTCAGCCCTGCTCCTTCCTGCTGCTGGGCGACCTCCAGCGCGTCGTGCCGCCATTCGCCGACCGCCGGTAAACCTAATGCCTGCGGGCGATCGCGCAGTCGCCAGCAAAGAAAAATCCCCACGACTATCGCCATACAACCGGCAACCATCATCCCGATACGCCAGCTGTAATGCAGCGCAACTGCCGCCATCACAATAGGGATCAACGCGCCGCCAACGTTATGCGCCGTGTTCCATAACGCCCACCAACCGCCGCGCTCGGTACGTGAATACCAGGCGGTTAACAGCCGCGCACAAACCGGCGAACCCCAGCCCTGGAAAAAAGCGTTCAACACCCAGAGCACGGCAAACGCCCATAGCGAAGTGGAAAATCCAAACAGAATGTTGATGATGCCAGTCGCAATAAGCCCCATCCCCATAAAATAACGCGCATTTGAGCGGTCGCTGACAATGCCGGAAACAAACTTCGACAAACCGTAGGTGATGTAAAACAGGGTTGCTAACAGGCCGATATCGCTACGACTTAGCACGCCAGTGGCAAGGATTTCTGGCATAGCGGCGTTAAAACTCTTACGCGTGAAATAAAACAGCGCATAGCCCAACCAAATTGTCAGCAAAATATGCCGACGCCAGTAACGATAGCGGGCATCAATTTCACGTTTATCGCTTATTAGCGGCGCGTCGGCAGGTGCTTTCAGGAACTGCAACATCATCAAGCCTTACACATAACGTTGGGGTAGAGAGACACTGACGCGCGTGCCGTGCAGACAGGATATGGTCAAGGTGCCGCCCAACGCCGTTACGCGCTCGCGCATTCCGGTGAGACCAAAACCGTGCTGCCCTGAATCTGGCGGCAAACCGCTACCATCGTCGTCAATCACCAGCATTAATCGCTCATCCTGCTGCCAGCCTTGCAGCGTGACCGCACTGGCATCGGCATGTTTCACAATGTTGTTCAGCCCTTCCTGGCAGACACGAAACAGCGTCACACGCTGGTTTTCACTTAATGCTGATTCATCTATCCGCCATTCAAGATGACTGACAATGCCGCGACCTTCCAGCTCCATTTCTCGCATCAATGAACGGATAGCCTGCTCCAGGGTGAGATCATCCAACTGGCGCGGACGTAACCGTCCTAATAAGCGGCGCACCGCGTCGTAAACGCCCAGCGACAGTTGTTCGATTAACTGCCCGCTCTGCTTCACGCTGGCGTTATCTGCCGCCAGCCGCTGAACAATGCCCGCCTGAGTACGAATGGCGGTGATGGTCTGACCGATATCGTCGTGCAGTTCACGCGCCACATCGCGGCGCACGCTCTCTTCGGTTTCCAGCAAACGTTCGGCAAGATGCTGATTGCGTGCCAGCTCCTTTTGCAGCGACTGGTTAAGTTCACGCAACCGCTGGATGCCTGCGCCCAGTAACAGCCCTGTCAGACTTTGCACCAAAAGCGAGAGCAATAAATCTACCGGATGATCGCGCCATGTCTGGCTGGCAATCAGTGCAATGGCATTCATCAACGTCGCAATCAGCGCCCCTTGCCAACCATAGTGCCAGGCCAGAGCGATAATCGGCAGCGCCAGGCAGAATGGCGTAAAACGCGACAGTTCGTTCGGCAGTCCCAATTGCAGCCAGAGGCTGATAACAAACAGCAGCAAGTACCAAATCAGATGCCGCCCGCGCCAGTTTATCGGCTGAGAAACCAGCGACGGCCCTAGCGGCAGCCAGGTGTTATTAGCCAGGTAGTGCCAGAACACAAGGCAAACAGGAGCCAGCGTCAGACCACCTGTTAAGGTTAATAACAGCGCGTTCCACGATTCGTTACCATACCCGTGCCAAAGCCAGGGCAGCGACTGTAACAACGCTGCCGCCGTTAACGCAGCCCCCTGTAACAACAATGTGCGCCAGTCGCGCTGATGGCGAAAGCGGGAAATCAACGCCACGGGCAGTAACGTCAATAAACTACCGATCATCAATAACGGAAAATGCGTTAACCCGACAGCCTGCGTCAGCCAGTAAATCAGCAGCCATTCCGCGCCCAGCAACACGGGCCAGTATCCGCGCGGGCATTGCAACATCAGCCCCAGTCGCACACCAAACGGAAACAGCAATACCGCCAGATCCGGTCGTTCAACCAGATGCAGGCTAATACTCCACAGGCAAAACCATGCGGCAGAGAAGATAAAAAAGCAGGAAATTACAGTATTTAAGCGGGAGAAAAATGTCTTCATCACCAGCCATCAAACATGCGGCGAGCCAGTTCAACATCGTTACTGACGCCCAGTTTGTCCATCAGATTAGCGCGATGTACGTGCACAGTTTTCGGCGACAAACCCAGTTCGGCGGCAATCTCTTTCACCGCCATCCCTTGCGCCAGCTTTTCCGCTACCTGACGTTCGCGTTTGGTCAGCGGATCCTGACGACCGGATGCCAGTTTAATAGCGATATCTGGCGTCAGATAACAGCCGCCCGTGGCAACGGTATGCACCGCAGCGATCAGTTCGTCCGGGCTACAGCGTTTGGAGAGAAAGCCGCGTGCCCCCGCATTGAGCGCCTGTTCAACCAGCGCCGGACTGTCGTGAACGGAGAGCATAATTGTCGCCATGCCTTTCGGTAGTTGGCTTAGCAGCTCCAGACCGGAAATATCCGGCATAGAGATGTCGCAAATACACACCTGCACACCGCGCCCTGGCAACCCGGCCAGCGCCTCGCGCCCCGAACCAAACTCGGCAACTACCTGCAAATCAGGTTCCAGCCCCAGCAACTGCGCAAAGCCGGAGCGGACGATAAGGTGATCGTCTATAAGGGCAACGGTTATCATGGTCTTGTCCTGGCGGGTAAAAAAAACGCGCTTACCTTAACGATAAGCGCGCCGCTGTTCAAGCCTTGAGCGGTTACTGAAAGAACACAGCAATCTTGTTAAACATGGTCGGGTCGGACTGATTACGCTGCACTTTTACCACATCTTCCAGTTTGTCTATCTGGCTTATCATCTGCTCCAGCCGCTGATCATCATTCACCAGTAGCCAGATATGGCTTTTGTCGCTGTCCTGAACAGGCAGACAGAGAATGCCCTCAACGTTAAAGGCGCGGCGGGCAAAAAGCCCACAAACGTGGGTCATTACACCAGGATGGTTGCGAACGGTGAGTTCCAGAATCACGTTGTCATGAGTTGTATTTTGCATGGTTTATTCCCCCACCATTTCAGTATTCGCCGCACCTGGCGGCACCATCGGGTAAACTTTTTCTTCCGCATCAATCCGTACATGGATCAGTGCCGGACCAGGGCGATTAATCATTTCCTGCAATGCGGCCTGCGGATCGGCTTCGTTATTCAAATCACACGTTTCGAGGCCGAATCCGGCGGCAATCTGCATAAAGTTGATTTTGCCCGGATAAGTGGCAGCAAAAACACCCTGCTTGTAGAACAGACTTTGTTGCTGATGCACCAGCCCCAGAGCTTCGTTGTTCATCAGAATGATTTTGACATCAAGCTGGTTTTCGCTGGCGGTGGCCATCTCCTGAATATTCATCATCAGACTGCCGTCACCGGAAAAACACAACACTTTGCGATCGGGGTTCGCCAGCGCCGCGCCAATCGCCGCAGGCAGGCCGAAGCCCATCGTACCCAGCCCACCGGAGGTCAGCCACTGACGTGGGCGATTGAGCGGATAGGCCTGCGCCGTCCACATCTGATGCTGACCAACATCAGTGGTAATAATCGCGTTGTCATCCACGCAGGCGGCAACGGCATTAATCAGGCCGTAATGTGTTAACGGATCGCACGCTTTTGGAATTGGACACGGGTATTCGCGCTGTAAATCAGCCACCAGTTGATGCCACTCTGCTCGCGGCTGGGCTTCCACCTGCGGGATCAGTTGCGCCAGCACGTCATCGACATCCGCCTGTATCGCCACATGCGGTTGCTTCACTTTACCCAGCTCTGCGCGGTCAATATCCACATGGATGATTTTGGCGTTCGGACAGAACTCCTCCGTTTTGCCAATCGCCCGGTCATCAAAACGTGCTCCGAGAACAATCAGCAGATCCGCCTCCTGCAAGATATAGTTGGTGCTGCGCACACCGTGCATCCCCAGCATACCCAGCGACAGTGGATGCGCTTTCGGCAACATGCCCAGCGCCATTAAGGTCATGGTGGTGGGCAACTGGGCTTTCTCTGCCAGTTCACACACCCGTGCAGGCGCGTTAATGACACCGCCCCCCAGATAAAGCACCGGGCGTTTGGCGGCGTTAATCATTGCCGCAGCGTCACGAACGCTTTCTTCGCTAAAGGTGGGGGCGGCGGCTTTTTCTGCCATAACAGGTTGTTCTTCAATCTCAAAAACCGCTGTTTGCACATCCTTAGGAATGTCTATCCACACCGGGCCAGGACGGCCTGATTGCGCAATGCGGAAGGCATCGCTCATGACCTGCGGGAGTTCTTCGATATGTCTGACCAGATAGTTATGTTTGGTGATGGGGATAGAGATGCCGTAGGTATCGACTTCCTGGAAAGCGTCGGTGCCAATCATTGAGGCAGGAACCTGACCGGTGATGCAAATCAGCGGGATAGAGTCCAGCCGCGCATCGGCAATGGCAGTCACCAGATTAGTCGCCCCCGGCCCACTACAGGCCATGCAAACTGCGGGTTTGCCGTCGGTACGCGCCATCCCCTGGGCGATAAATCCCGCGCCTTGTTCGTGACGAGCCAGAATATGGCGGATTTGCGTGCTTTGGCTTAAGGCGTCATAGACAGGGAGAATCGAGCCGCCAGGTATCCCCGTCACAATCTTAATGCCCTGCTGTTCCAGAAAATGAACGATAAATTCTGCGCCAGTAAAACGCTTGCGTGTCGATATTATGCCCGAACTTGCCATACTCCAGTCCTTTTCTTCTGAGCCGACTTTCCGGGGGCGCTTAAACGAAAAACCCCGCCCGGTTTGCGCCGGCGGGGTTTTGGAATCGTGTGTTGTTCCAGTCCCTACGGCGCATTGCCGACGACCACCACCACACGCACGACGACCACTGCGGCGGATGGCGCAGTTGGTAGTAGTTTTGCGTTGAGCATGGAAATAGTCATTGGGGACCTTGTTGGTTTTGTGTTTAACAATATTTATACAAGCACAGGTTTACAGGGGAGACAATGGAAAATTTTTCATCAAAGGAAAATTGAGGGATTGATCACGTTTTGTACTGAATCGCAGGTAACAAAAAACCCCGCCGGAGCGAGGTTTCGTCAGCCGCTCGCGGCTGGTAACCGCAAAGCACACTGTATTATGTCAACACTGAAAGTATACGTGTTCCGCATAGAACACGCAATTTCGGCACGAATTTTGACTTTTTTAACGCATAGTCGAGTATCGATCACAGTTTGCAATTTGTCCAAAAATTACTGTTTATTTATACAGTGCACTTCTATAATATCACTGTACGCAATGTGTTATGCGGGGCCGCATCGTTACCCGGCGCACTAAGTCCTGGCTGAAACGGGTGGTGCCGTCAGCGCCTTAACCCCGCGTGAGCACACTGTGTTATGTCAACAGCACAACGTTTCTCCTTGAGAGACCGCGTGCACAACAGCTGGCAACAGGCAGCGGAAAGGTACGTCGGCTGGTAGTGCTCCTGAACCACAGGAGACGCGTATGAGCCTGGTGGATATCGCCATTCTTATCCTCAAACTCATTGTTGCAGCACTGCAACTGCTTGATGCTGTTCTGAAATATCTTAAGTAATTCAGATTCAAGCCGCACTAAAGGGGAGCGGGAAACCGCTCCCCTTTTATATTCTGCTTGCAAATGGGTGTCGGACGCGATGCTGGCGGATGTGGCGTTAAGGTTTTATCCCTATTCCGGCAACATTTATTGCCGCTTTTGTTTATATATTCTGCCGTTTTTCTTATTACTATTCCTCATATATATCTGGCTAACATTTATCAATGTGATAGATTTCTCTCCCGCATTTATTCGAATGCGTAGTAACTTATTCTAAATATATTTTTATAAGCGTCTGTGATAATGAAAAGGCATAGAAACGTCAATTTATTATTGATGTTGGTATTACTCGTGGCCGTCGGTCAGATGGCGCAAACTATTTATATTCCTGCTATTGCCGATATGGCGCGCGATCTCAACGTCCGTGAAGGGGCGGTGCAGAGCGTAATGGGCGCTTATCTGCTGACCTACGGTGTCTCACAACTATTTTATGGCCCAATTTCCGACAGGGTAGGTCGCCGCCCGGTGATCCTCATCGGAATGTCCATTTTTATGTTAGCAACGCTGGTTGCGGTCACCACCTCCAGCCTGACGGTATTGATTACTGCCAGCGCAATGCAAGGGATGGGAACCGGTGTCGGTGGTGTGATGGCGCGTACATTGCCGCGTGATTTGTATGAACGGACACAGCTACGCCACGCTAATAGCATGTTAAATATGGGTATTCTCGTCAGCCCTTTGCTCGCACCACTCATTGGCGGTCTACTGGATACCATGTGGAACTGGCGAGCCTGTTACCTGTTTTTACTGGTGCTTTGTGCTGGTGTGACCTTCAGTATGGCACGCTGGATGCCAGAAACGCGCCCTGTCGATGCACCGCGTACGCGTCTGCTCACCAGCTATAAAACGCTCTTTGGAAATGGTGGTTTTAACTGCTATTTACTGATGCTGATTGGCGGTCTGGCAGGGATTGCCGCTTTCGAAGCCTGTTCTGGGGTGCTGATGGGCGCAGTATTAGGGCTGAGCAGTATGACAGTCAGTATTTTGTTTATTCTGCCAATTCCAGCGGCATTTTTCGGTGCATGGTTTGCCGGACGCCCGAATAAACGGTTCTCTTCGTTGATGTGGCAGTCCGTTATCTGTTGCCTGCTGGCAGGACTGATGATGTGGATCCCCAGCTGGTTTGGCGTAATGAGTGTCTGGACACTGCTCGTTCCCGCAGCATTGTTCTTTTTCGGTGCCGGGATGCTGTTTCCGCTGGCAACCAGCGGCGCGATGGAGCCTTTCCCCTTCCTGGCGGGCACGGCTGGCGCACTGGTCGGCGGTCTGCAAAACATTGGTTCCGGCGTGCTGGCGTCGCTCTCCGCGATGCTGCCGCAAACCGGCCAGGGAAGCCTGGGGCTATTGATGACCTTAATGGGAATGTTAATTGTGCTGTGCTGGCTGCCGCTGGCGACGCGGATGTCGCAGCAGGGACAGCCCGTTTAACTTACGTCACCACAGCATCGTCATCAGCTCCACAGGAGAACGATGCTGCTTTATCAAGTCGCGCATTACCCGCATGTGCGGCGCGGAGTGGGAATAAAAAGCCTGATAGCCAGCACAAAGTACCTTATCCGGCTGACCATCCCCGGCATGAGGGCAAAGGAGATACCAGTCACACTCCTGACACCCCCTCTGTGGTTGTTGGCTTTCGTTCCCGCACCATTTTTGCAGCGTGACATCAAAAAGCTCGATTGATATACGACTGATATCTGTCCGCACCCAACACTCGAACAGGGCGATTAAAAATTGTCCCCATAACTCGGTTGTCACCGACGCTGCCGTCAGCTCGCCTCGGTCATTAAATTCTATATGGGGAATGAGTTGCACGGCGCGGATGCCCCTCTGTTTTAAATTCTTATAAAAATCATCTGGTTGTAATGTATCTTTATACTCTACAACCAGTTTATGCCTGTCCTCTTTAGCATCTATAACCTGACTTCCTGTCATGTGATTCTCTCAATTAATACGATAAGTTGGTGTATATGCGTAACAGCAAACAGTATTGCGAGAGATAACACCGCGAGGGAGATCATAAATTTGTCACGGATTACGCAAATTTGGGAAAAATCGCTATTAGCCACATCCATTAAATTACGATTTCGTGTATAGCGCCAGAGGATTAGTGCCACAAGGGCGAGGATGCCAATAGAAATCCAGAACAATATGCCTGACTGGTGCCAGTTATGTTTGATTGCCAGCGCCATCAACGCACCGTAGCCCAGCATGGTACGAAACCATGCCAGCGATGTGCGTTCCGGCTGAAGGCCTGGGTCGGCAATCCGTCTGGCTTTGCGGCTATCCGGCATACAACACCAGTCCCATAACGATCACCGCCACGATCATCAATATTAAGCTAATGATTAATAAGCTGTTGGTGTAAGGTAAATCTTCTTTCAGACGCATCGCTTTTTCATTGCGTAACCAGCGCAGGTAGCCATACATTGCCAGTCCGCCAGAGAATAAGCATAGCAATAACGCCAGCAGCTCGCGAATGACGGGCGTGGCGAAGTCTGGCGCAAGTTGATCCAGCCCCACACCTGCTGCCAGAAACCCTAATGCAGTACGAATCCACGCCAGAAATGTACGTTCATTAGCCAACGAAAAGCGGTAATCAGGCGCTTCTCCGAGGCGGGAAATTTTCATTGTTGCTCCTTTGCAATTTCACAATAGCGATGTTTTATCCGTCTCTTTTTAGGAATTTCGGTTGATGTTTTCTTTCCTGACCGGCGGCTCGATGATGTTCAGAAATACCAGGTGGAGTGCCATTTACGGCGACTCCACCCGGAAAAGAGTTAACCGATACTCCAGAAGAGCACCGCCAGTAATTGGGGGGTGATAATGCGCAGGAACATGACTAACGGATAGACCGTGGCGTAAGAGAGCGCCGCCGCACCGCTGGTAGGATGAAGATTATTGGCAAACGCCAGCGCCGGAGGATCGGTCATAGAGCCAGCCAACATCCCGCACATCGAGAGATAATTCATTTTGGCTAACATCCGCGCCAGAATGCCGACTGTAATCAGCGGAACAGCGGTGATCAGGGCACCATAACCAATCCAGCTTAGTCCTTCGCCATTGACCAGGGTATCGACAAAATTCCCACCGGATTTCAGACCCACTACCGAGAGGAACAGTACGATCCCCAGCTCCCGCAGCGCGAGGTTGGCGCTTGGTGGCATAAACCAGTACAGCTTGCCGATACTGCCAATACGCCCAAGGATCAGCGCCATAATCAGCGGCCCCCCCGCCAGCCCCAGCTTCAATGCCGCCGGGAATCCAGGCACAAACACGGGAATGGAGCCTAACAACACGCCAAGACCGATACCAATAAACACCGGTAACATCTGAACCTGTTGCAGTTTTTGCTGCGCATTACCTAATACATTGGCAACGGCATCAATAGCAGAAGGCCGCCCCACCAGGTTGAGGATATCGCCAAATTGCAGGCTAATATCGCCACTGGCGACCAGTTCAACCCCGGCACGGTTCAGGCGCGAGATAACAACGTCATAGCGTTCTTTAAAGTGCAGGTCGCGAATACGTTTACCGAGCACATTTTCATTGGTGACCACCACGCGTTCGACGCGCAAATCAGTGCCTTTCGTGGACAGCGAAGTATCGACCTCCTGACCAATCACCAGTTGCGCATTATGTAAATCCGCTGGCTGCCCCACCAGATGCAGCAAATCGCCCAGTTGGATAATGGTATCTGGCGAAGGTACTTTTAGGGTTTCTTCGCGTTTCAGACGCGAGCAGATAATTTTGTCGCCGTTGAGAATCGGTACATCTTTAATGGCTAAATCATGCAGGTTAGGGTTCTCAACGCGAATATTGATAGTCCTGATCAGCGCGCCGCCATTGGTGCGTGAAGACTCGTGCTGCTGGGCTTCTGTCTCGACATTGACGCGGAAAATAACCCGCAACATCCACATGGTGAACAAAATCCCGCAAATGCCGAATGGATACGCCATCGCGTAACTCATCCCCATCTGATCGACCATTTCCATTGGTGTACCCAGGTCGCGCAAGATCTGCTGCCCTGCCCCCAGTGCTGGCGTATTGGTTACCGCACCGGAGAAAATCCCCAGCACTACCGGCAGTGGAATATCAAACAGTTTATGCAGGATGGCGGTAACCAGACCACCGATGATGACGATCAGAACAGCAAACAGGTTGAGGCGTAATCCGGAGACGCGCAATGAGGCAAAGAAGCCCGGCCCTACCTGAATCCCGATAGTATAAACGAACAGGATCAGGCCAAATTCCTGAATAACATGCAGCATATCGCTACTTAATGTCATCCCCGCCTGAGAAACAAAATGGCCGACGATGATCCCACCAAACAGCACGCCGCCAATACCTAATCCTATGCCGCGAAATTTGACGTTGCCGATAAACAAACCGACGACTGCCACCAAAGCCAGAATACTGACCGTTAATGCTATATCACTCATCGTCCATTTCTCTTGAGATAACATTTTAATTGCTACGGATTATGGCTGAATCGGTGAAGCAGATTTGCCTTATGGCGCACATTATCACGGGAAAGAGAGTGCCGGAACATCTTAACCTGACGAAAATTAATACAGAGTTGAAGATGGTTAATAAAAAAAGCCCCACCAGGCTGGCGGGGCAAAAAGAATAGCTAATTAGCTATTTAACGCGGGACGTTCGCTGATAGCGATACGCTGCGCAGCGATGGGTTCAGGCTCATTACGAATTAAATCAATATGCAGCAAACCATTAACGAAGGTTGCGCCAGAGACTTCCATATTTTCAGCCAGCGTAAAGCTCAGACTAAATGGCTGATTCATAAGCCCTTGATGCAACCATTTTTTCTCTTCTTTTGGCTGCTCAGGCGTGCCTTTTACGCTCAGGCGCGTACCTTCCAGTTGAATCTCTAAATCTTCCTGACGGAAACCAGCCAACGCCAGGGTAATGCGGTAGTGGTTATCGTCGCTTTTCTCAATGTTGTACGGCGGGAAGCTCTGGCTTTCACCGGCGTTTTGCAATGCATTAGCCAGTTTGTCAAAACCGATCCATTGACGCATCAGTGGGGATAAATCGAAGTTACGCATAGTCATTTCTCCTTCTAAGAAGCGAGTAAGTACCTGCAAATCCGAAGATTCGCATATGCTCCCTGACGGCGAGCATGGAAATGTCAGGCCGCGCCTGGCGGCCTTAGAGAATTAGTTGATTTCGATACGGCGCGGTTTTTTCGCTTCCGGAATCACGCGTTCAAGATCGATATACAGCAGCCCGTTCACCAGGTTAGCGCCACGAACATGAATGTTCTCAGCTAACTGGAATTTGCGTTCGAAGTTGCGTTCTGCGATGCCCTGGTACAGATAGGTGCGCTCTTTTTGTTCGTCAGCATGGGCACCTTTCACCACCAACAGATTGTCCTGGGCGGTAATTTCCAGTTCACTCTCAGCAAACCCCGCGACAGCGATAGCAATGCGGTAATGGTTTTCGTCTACCAGCTCAACGTTATACGGAGGGTAGCCACCATTACTCTGGCTCTGGTTGTTTTCTAAGTGGTTAAACAAACGGTCAAATCCAATAGCAGAACGATAAAGCGGGGATAAATCAAAGTTACGCATAATCAATAGCTCCTGAAATCAGCGAGAATATAAGACCTTCCACAATGGACAGGTCGGGTAGCCAGAACACCCATCAGGCGCGTTCTCATCAGCTACGGTATAAAAATGGGTCTGGATATGCACTTTTCAAGCCTTTCCAACGGACTTTTTTTTGCAGTTTGTGGTCTATTGCATAGACTGGAGGACAGCACGAAACGTTAAAGTGCGATAGCCGCCACAGTGCGACATGATGATGATGTTATTTTCGGCAAGGGATCGCTATAACACATCATGCCAACACCCACGATTAACAGATGAATTTATTATGATAAGAAATGTGTTGTTAGCGTCCATGATATGCAGCGGAATGACATTACTCGGAGGATGCTCCAGCGTAATGTCCCATACCGGAGGTAAGGAGGGAACGTATCCCGGCACCCGCGCTAGTGTCACCATGATTGGCGATGACACAACAAACTGGGGAACCAAATCGCTGGCGATTCTCGATATGCCATTTACCGCAGTCATGGACACACTTTTGCTGCCGTGGGATGCGTTCCGCAAAGACAGTTCGGTGCGCTCGCGCGTGGAAAAAAGCGAAGCCGACGCGCAAGCCATCAATGCCGTTATTCCACCAGCCAGAATGCCAGCGAACTGACTAGCGACCCGTTTCGGTGATCCACAGCTGACCTGCTTCCATCCACGCCAGCCATTTACCGTCCGGCGAGAAGACCACGGCGTCTGCCGAAGGTGGGTTGGCGTGATTATCAGTTAAATACTCAACTTCACCGCTTTGCGCATGTACGCAGGCAATGCGGTTATCCAGCACAACGCCCAGCCACTCTCCTGATGGATGCCAGTTAAATGCAGACTGGATATCCGTTTTGTTATGGGTTAACTGGCGCGGCTCGTCTCCCTGTGGCGAGATAAGCCACAGTTGCACAATGCCGTTATCATCACGCATTAAAAACGCGATTTGCGTACCCTGTGGATTACAGCGCACCCAGTGGCGCGGGACGTTGACTAACCCCGGATAAGCCCGATGGTGTGTAAAGGTTAAACGTCGCTGCACGACGCCACGCGGCGGCGCGGGCAGGGTCGATTCAGTTCCGCTTAACGGCGCATCACCTGCTGCTTTCCAGCCGTTTTCGTCTTGCGGCAACTCAACAATAAACAGCTCTGGTACTTTCTCGCCCTTTGGCGAAAGCGTGTCGCCAATAAATGCCAGCGCGTGATTTCCTACCCATCCCTCTTCATAAGCGCGATTGATTTCATCACTGCCAGGCTGCGGCGCGGGCGTAGTTTTACTCACCAGCACGCACCAGTGGCTACCGCTGTATTCACGCGGATGCTGCTTTTGTACGTTGACCGGGCCAAACGGTACGGCAACCCCGACGTTTCGCAAATCCAGCGCCGAATCGAGTTCATGCATTACATGGTCGTTATAGGTAAAACTCACCATTTCACCGTTCGGGCTAAAAACATGCACATGGCTGCCGCCGCGTAGCGCCCCTGGGGTGTACGGAACGGTAATATCCATTGCATCGAGATTACTCACCTTTCCACTTTCAACAATCACGCCACGGCGGTGATGGAAATCGTAATGCCATGTTTCATCAGGATTTTCAGGGCCGTGGATGAAGACATATTTCTCTGACTTCGGATGAACGGTCACCACGCCGACGTGTGCGCCCTGTGACGCCCGGTAGATAACCTCGACCTCGCCGGTATGGATATTCACGCGCTCAATGGTCTCGCCGGTAAACGACGCGCCAGAAGGACGCACATCAAACACCAGCCACTGGCTGTCGGGTGTCCAGGTATTGGTATTGGTGAGCAGGTGATTTCGTGAAGCGTTGGTGAGTTGTTTCATGGCGTGATCCTGATACAAAACGTTTCCCGCCATCATACTTCACAAGGACTTCACTTTCAGACAATAGTCTTTTGCCATCGTGATGAATGTGAGTAAAAAGATGGAACATTTCGACGTGGCGATTATTGGCCTCGGCCCGGCGGGGTCGGCGTTGGCGCGGCAGTTAGCAGGCAAAATGCAGGTGATCGCGCTGGATAAAAAGCACCAGTGCGGTACTGAAGGTTTCAGCAAGCCTTGTGGTGGTCTGCTGGCACCGGACGCGCAGCGTTCTTTTATTCGCGATGGACTGACGCTTCCTGTCGATGTGATCGCCAATCCGCAGATTTTCAGCGTCAAAACCGTCGACGTCGCCGCATCGCTCACGCGTAACTACCAGCGGAGCTATATCAATATTAATCGCCATGCCTTCGACTTGTAGATGAAGTCGCTGATCCCCGCCAGCGTTGAGGTTTACCACGACAGCCTGTGTCGAAAAATCTGGCATGAGGATGATAAATGGCATGTCATTTTTCGCGCAGACGGCTGGGAGCAGCATATTACCGCCCGTTATCTGGTGGGTGCCGATGGCGCAAACTCGATGGTGCGGCGACATCTTTATCCGGATCATCAGATTCGTAAATATGTCGCTATCCAGCAGTGGTTCGCAGAGAAGCATCCGGTGCCGTTCTACTCCTGCATCTTTGATAATGCGATAACCGACTGTTATTCATGGAGTATCAGCAAAGACGGTTATTTTATCTTTGGCGGTGCCTATCCGATGAAAGACGGTCAGGCGCGTTTCGCGGCGCTGAAAGAGAAAATGAACGCCTTTCAGTTCCAGTTTGGCAAAGCGGTGAAAAGTGAAAAATGCACGGTGCTGTTTCCCTCACGCTGGCAGGATTTTGTCTGCGGTAAGGACAACGCCTTTCTGATTGGTGAAGCGGCGGGATTTATCAGCGCCAGTTCTCTGGAAGGGATTAGCTATGCGTTGGACAGTGCGGAAATACTGCGTTCTGTGTTACTGAAGCAGCCAGAGAAGCTCAATGCCGCTTACTGGCGCGCCACCCGCAAATTGCGTTTAAAACTCTACGGCAAGATAGTAAAAAGCCGATGCTTGACTGCACCTGCCTTAAGAAAGTGGATTATGCGCAGTGGTGTGTCGCATATTTCGCAGATGAATTGCGCCGGGCACTATTCTGAAAGCAGGGTGCTTTATCCTAAATAAGTGAAAAGAAAGGTATGCTTGCAGCTGTTTCATTGTTGTTTAAAGGATTAATCATGATTTTGAATTTTAAGGGATTTTTTAAGGCTGCCAGTTTATGTTCTTTGGCATTCGCGTTGACCGGATGTATCACCTGGGGGTTGGTTTCCAATACCGCAGGCCGTCCACATGCCGAGCAATGGCGGTCAGATACGATTAAGGGTTTATCGCTGGCAGAGGATAGTAACGGTACGAAAGGCTATGTTTTTGTTGGTGAATCGTTGGACTATCTGTTGACCACCGGCGGCGGTGAGGTGGTTAAAATGCTGAACGATCCGGCAATTCATGGCGAAAGAATCACCGTTTCTGATAACGCGAAATTTATTTTAAGCAGCAGTAATAAGAATTTCTCTGGTGCTATTACGCTCTATTACGACTGGAACAACGAGGAAGATAAAGCTCTGGCGACACAATATGGCTTTGTGTGTGATTCTCTGCGTTGTACATGGATGCTGGACGGCCTGAAAGGCTCTATCCACCAGAAAAATAAAAAAGCGGATTACTCAAACGTGATGGTTTTCCATCAGCCCTTTACGGTGGGATTTTATGAGTACAAAACAACAAATGGCGTCCCGCGCGGACTCGCTAATGTACTGCTGCCAGTCACCATTACGCTGGATATTGTGACTTCACCACTCCAGTTCCTGATTTTATGCACGACCAGAAATTGTTAATCGCTGCGGGCAAACGCGTTTATGCTGTTTGCCCGCTTACTGATTAATTCAGCACATACTTTTCGATTGCAAACGCCACGCCATCTTCAAGGTTGGATTTAGTGACAAAGTTCGCCACTTCTTTCACCGAAGGAATAGCGTTATCCATCGCCACACCAACGCCTGCGTATTCAATCATTGCGATGTCGTTTTCCTGATCGCCAATCGCCATAATTTCTTCCGGTTTAATGCCAAGCACTTCCGCCAGCGATTTCACGCCAGTGCCTTTATTGACGCGTTTATCGAGGATTTCGAGGAAGTACGGCGCACTTTTCAGCACGGTGTATTTCTCTTTTACTTCCTGCGGAATGCGCGCGATGGCCTGGTCGAGGATGGCGGGTTCATCAATCATCATCACTTTCAGGAACTGGGGATCAGGGTTCATTTTCTCCGCCTCGCAGAACACCAGCGGAATGGTGGCAACAAATGATTCATGCACTGTGTAGTAGCTGATGTCACGGTTGGCGGTGTACAGCGTGGTGCGATCCAGCGCGTGGAAATGGGAACCGACTTCACGAGAGAGTTTTTCCAGGAAACGGTAGTCATCATAGCTCAGGGCTGTTTGCGCCACGGTGCTACCATCAGCGGCTTTCTGCACCAGCGCGCCATTGTAAGTAATGCAGTAGTCGCCCGGCTGTTCCATATGCAGTTCTTTCAGGTAGTTGTGAACGCCTGCATAAGGGCGCCCCGTCGTCAGTACGACATTCACGCCACGGGCGCGAGCTGCGGCAATCGCATTTTTAACGGCGGGTGAAATGGTGTGATCGGGCAGCAGAAGGGTGCCATCCATATCGATAGCAATGAGTTTGATAGCCATGAGTTCCCCAGGTAGATTGGTTCCTGACTCATGCTAACGCGATTCCGCTCAAAAATCAGTACAACACCCGAGGGAAAAGGGGGATGCAACGCGTGTTGCGTGCTCCCCTTTTGCTTAGCGGAAGAGTTTCCCTTTCAGCAACTCCATGCCTGCGGAAAGCAGATCGTTATTGGCTTGTGGTGACACTTCACCCTGCGGTGAAAGAGCATCAATAATCTTCGGCAATTGTTCCGCCAGTAAGCTGGAAGCAGCACGGGTATCTACGCCGAGTTTTTGCCCGAGATCGGACACCGCGTTTGTGCCGAGCGCCGACTCCAGTTGCTCGCCGCTCACCGGCTGATTGCCCTGTTGATTACTCAACCAGGTTGAGAGAATGGCACCTAAACCGCCACTTTGCAGTTTTTCCAGCAGCACCTGGATGCCCCCCTGCTCCTCAACCCAACTTAAAATCGCCTGATATTTTCCCGCATCGCCTTTCAGAAAGGCACCGACAACTTCATCAAAAAGCCCCATGATATTCACCTGTAAAGCGTTACGTGTTGACTCAAAAAGTATAGTTCTGCGGGATGATAATTGCGGATTGCAGAAATAAAAAGAGCGGAGATCATCTCCGCCCTTTTATTACTTATAGCTTCTTGCCGGATGCGGCATGAACGCCTTACCCGGCCCACAAAACATTGCAAATTCAATATATTGCAGAAGTTTCGTAGGCTTGATAAGCGTAGCGCATCAGGCACGCTCGCATTTTAAATATCGATATTCGCCGCTTTCAGGGCGTTTTCTTCGATAAACGCACGGCGCGGTTCTACGGCGTCGCCCATCAGCGTGGTGAACAATTGGTCGGCGGCAATCGCATCTTTAACGGTAACGCGCAGCATACGGCGGCTTTCCGGATCCATTGTGGTTTCCCACAACTGTTCCGGGTTCATCTCGCCCAGACCTTTATAACGCTGGATGGAGAGGCCGCGACGGGACTCTTTCACCAGCCAGTCCAGCGCCTGCTCGAAGCTGGCTACCGGCTGACGACGCTCGCCACGTTCGATAAACGCATCATCTTCCAGCAGACCGCGCAGTTTCTCGCCCAGCGTGCAGATACGACGATATTCGCCGCCGGTGATAAACTCGTGATCCAGCGGATAGTCAGTATCCACGCCGTGGGTACGCACGCGAACAATCGGCTCGAACAGGTTTTTCTCGGCATTGGTGTGGACATCAAACTTCCACTGGCTGCCGTGCTGTTCTTTGTCGTTCAGTTCGCTGACCAGCGCGTTCACCCAGCGGGTAACAGTCTGCTCGTCAGAGAGATCCGCTTCCGTCAGCGTCGGCTGATAGATAAGCTCTTTCAGCATTGCTTTCGGATAGCGACGTTCCATGCGAACGATCATTTTCTGCGCCGCATTGTACTCAGACACCAGTTTTTCTAACGCTTCACCAGCTAAAGCTGGTGCACTGGCGTTGGTATGCAAAGATGCACCATCCAGAGCGATAGAAATTTGGTACTGATCCATCGCTTCATCGTCTTTAATGTACTGCTCCTGCTTGCCTTTCTTCACTTTGTACAGCGGCGGCTGAGCAATGTAGACATGACCGCGTTCGATGATTTCCGGCATCTGACGATAGAAGAAGGTCAACAGCAATGTACGAATGTGCGAGCCGTCGACGTCCGCATCGGTCATGATAATGATGCTGTGATAACGCAGTTTGTCCGGATTGTATTCGTCACGACCAATACCACAACCAAGTGCGGTGATAAGCGTCGCCACTTCCTGGGAAGCAAGCATCTTATCGAAACGGGCTTTCTCAACGTTGAGGATTTTACCCTTCAGCGGCAGAATCGCCTGGTTCTTGCGGTTACGCCCCTGCTTCGCAGAGCCGCCCGCAGAGTCCCCTTCCACAAGGTACAGTTCGGAAAGCGCCGGGTCGCGCTCCTGACAGTCCGCCAGTTTGCCCGGCAGGCCAGCTAAGTCCAGCGCGCCTTTACGACGGGTCATTTCACGGGCGCGACGCGCAGCTTCACGCGCACGAGCGGCATCAATGATTTTGCCGACCACGATTTTCGCGTCGGTTGGGTTTTCCAGCAGGTATTCTGCCAGCAGTTCGTTCATCTGCTGTTCTACCGCCGATTTCACCTCAGAAGAAACCAGTTTGTCTTTGGTCTGGGAGGAAAATTTCGGATCCGGCACTTTCACGGAAACGACCGCAATCAGGCCTTCACGCGCATCGTCACCGGTGGCGCTGACTTTGGCTTTTTTGCTGTAGCCTTCTTTGTCCATGTAGGCGTTCAGGGTACGGGTCATCGCCGCACGGAAGCCTGCCAGGTGAGTACCGCCGTCACGCTGCGGAATGTTGTTAGTAAAGCAGTAGATGTTTTCCTGGAAGCCATCGTTCCACTGCAATGCCACTTCGACGCCAATACCGTCTTTTTCGGTGGAGAAGTAGAAGATATTCGGGTGGATCGGCGTTTTGTTCTTGTTCAGATATTCAACGAACGCCTTAATGCCGCCTTCATAGTGGAAGTGGTCTTCTTTGCCGTCGCGCTTGTCGCGCAGACGAATGGAAACGCCGGAGTTGAGGAACGACAACTCACGCAGACGTTTCGCCAGAATTTCATATTCAAACTCGGTCACATTGGTGAACGTTTCGAGGCTTGGCCAGAAACGAACCATAGTGCCGGTTTTATCAGTATCGCCGGTAACCGCCAGCGGTGCCTGCGGTACACCGTGCTCGTAGATCTGACGGTGAATTTTACCTTCACGCTGGATAACCAGCTCCAGTTTTTGCGACAGGGCGTTTACTACCGAAACACCAACGCCGTGCAGACCGCCGGACACTTTATAGGAGTTATCGTCAAATTTACCGCCCGCGTGCAGGACGGTCATGATCACTTCCGCCGCCGATACGCCCTCTTCCGGGTGAATACCGGTCGGAATGCCGCGCCCATCATCCTGTACAGAGACAGAGTTATCGGCGTGAATGGTGACGATAATTTCTTTACAGTGACCCGCGAGCGCTTCGTCGATAGCGTTATCTACCACCTCGAATACCATGTGGTGCAGACCGGTGCCGTCATCCGTGTCGCCGATATACATACCAGGGCGCTTACGCACCGCATCCAGCCCTTTCAGGACTTTGATACTGGAGGAGTCATAAGAATTCGACATCAACGTTTCTCGCTCATTTATACTTGGGTTAATCCGTTATTTTACCCTTTTCCACGGTAAACATCTTCGAATTTTCGTCCGACATGTCTATAACGTGTTCAGCACTTATCGCACTGACAAAGACCTGTGATTGCGTCGCTTTTAAGCGACTGGCAAGCAGTCCGCGACGCTCATCATCAAGCTCAGAGGCAAAATCATCTATCAGGTAGAGACACCGCCGCCCGCTTTCACGGGTGAGGAACTCTCCTTGCGCCAGACGTAAGGCGCACATCAGCAGCTTTAGCTGCCCACGCGATAAGGTATCTTCCACCGGCGCACCGTCGGCGCGAATGCGTAAGTCCGCTTTGTGCGGGCCGTGCGCGGTGTAGGTTAGCTGGCGATCGCGTTCAAAATTACGTTCCAGCACCTCAGCGTATTCTGTCTCTTTCTCCCAGCCGCGCTGAAAAGAGAAAGTCAGAGAAAACTCCGGGAGAAATTGCTTACAGGTATCGGCCATATCGGCGGCGATACCGGCGCTGTACTGGGCGCGCCAGGTGCTGATTTGCTCCGCCAGCGGGATCAGTTCTTTATCCCACGGGCGTAGCTGCTCGTAACGAGTCACCTGGCGCAGCGCCGCATTGCGCTGCTTGAGCAAACGCTTGAGATTGCTCCAGGCGGTGAAAAATCCAGGTTCGTTGTGAAAGCATCCCCAGTCGAGGAATGCTCTTCTGTATTTCGGGCCGCCGTTGAGTAAAGTAAACCCTTCTGGCGTTATCAGTTGCATCGGCATCAGATGCGCCAGCTCCGCGACTTTATGCCCGTCAGTACCGTCAATGCGGACTTTGCTGTCGCCCTGTTTATCTTTGGTTAAGCCAATTGCCGTCTCACGCTCTTCGCCCTGTAATCGCCCGTGGAGAATAAACGCCTCCTGCTCATGGCGAATGACGCGACCAATCTGCAAACTACGAAACGCCCGACCGTGACCGAGCGTATAGATGGCTTCCAGCACGCTGGTTTTGCCACTGCCGTTGGCACCCACCAGAAAGTTAAAGCCAGGAGATAAAGCGAGATCCGCGTTTTCGATATTGCGGAAATCGCGGATCAACAAGCGGGTGAGGGACATTACAGTCTCATTGGCATGACAACATAGGCAGCCGACTGTGATGCGGCATCTTCAATCTGCACGCTGGAAACCGAATCGGTCAGCATCATACGCACGTTTTCGCATTTCAGCGCGTTCAGAACATCCAGCACATAGCTAACGTTGAAGCCGATTTCCATTTCTGCACCGCTATAGGTGACGTCGAGGATCTCTTCCGCTTCTTCCTGTTCCGGGTTGTTGGCGGTAATTTTCAACTGGTTTTCACTGACATACAGGCGCACACCACGGAATTTCTCGTTAGAGAGAATCGCCGCACGAGCAAACGCCTGTTTGAGCAGATCACAGCCAGCTTCCAGATGTTTATCCGGGTTCTTCGGCAGAACTCGACGGTAATCCGGGAAGCGACCGTCCACCAGTTTGGAGGTGAAGATAAAGTCGCCAACGTGGGCGCGAATGTTGTTGCTGCCAATCTGCACGCGCAGCGGATTGTCGCCACCGTCGAGCATACGCATTAGTTCAATCACACCTTTACGCGGCACAATCACCGAATGGCTTGGCAAAGACTGACCAATCGGCATTGAGCAGACCGCCAGACGGTGACCGTCGGTCGCCACGGTACGCAGTTCTTCGCCTTCGGTTTCGAACAACATACCGTTTAAATAATAGCGAACGTCCTGATGCGCCATTGAAAACTGGGTCGCTTCAATCAGACGCTTCATCGTCGCCTGCGGCAGGGTAAATTCGACTTCGCTCTGCCAGTCATCGAGGTTCGGGAAATCCGCCGCTGGCAGGGTAGAGAGTGAAAAACGGCTACGCCCGGAGCGCACCAGCATCCGCTCACCTTCCAGTTGCACGGCAATTTCCGCGCCTTCAGGCAGACCACGGCAGATATCAAAGAATTTGCGCGCCGGAACGGTCGTCGCCCCTGGTTCGTGCGGCTGAATCAGCGCAACACGTGCCACCATTTCCATCTCGAGATCAGTACCGGTCAGCGACAACGTACCGTCAGCAACCTGTAACAGCAGATTACCGAGAATCGGTAGCGTAGGACGACCACCTAACGGACCGCTCACCTGTTGTAGCGGTTTTAATAAATGCTCACGTTCTACGGTAAATTTCATAGGATTAAGATGACAATGTTCTGATTAAATTTGAAAAATCTTCTTTGATATCATGGCTTTCTTCACGCAACTGCTCGATCTTACGGCAAGCATGAAGCACCGTCGTGTGGTCACGACCACCAAACGCATCGCCGATCTCTGGCAGACTGTGGTTAGTCAGCTCTTTCGCCAGCGCCATCGCCATCTGGCGCGGACGCGCCACCGAGCGAGATCGACGCTTGGAAAGGAGATCCGCGACTTTGATCTTGTAGTACTCCGCCACCGTCTTTTGAATATTGTCGATGGTGACCAGTTTTTCCTGCAATGCCAGCAAATCGCGCAGCGCCTCACGCACGAAGTCGATGGTGATCGCCCGTCCGGTAAAGTTAGCGTTAGCAATGACGCGGTTCAGTGCCCCTTCCAGCTCACGCACGTTAGATCGTAGACGCTTGGCGATAAAGAACGCCACTTCGCCCGGCAAACGAATGTCGTTTTCGTCGGCCTTTTTCATCAGGATCGCCACGCGGGTTTCCAGCTCTGGCGGTTCGATCGCCACAGTCAGTCCCCAGCCAAAGCGGGATTTCAAACGATCCTCAACGCCGTTGATCTCTTTCGGATAGCGATCCGAGGTGAGAATGATCTGCTGATTACCTTCCAGCAGGGCGTTAAAAGTGTGGAAAAACTCTTCCTGGGATCGTTCTTTATTAGCAAAAAACTGAATATCGTCGATCAGCAGCGCATCTACTGAACGGTAGTAGCGTTTAAACTCTTCAATCGCGTTGTTTTGCAGAGCTTTTACCATGTCCTGCACAAAACGTTCGGAGTGCATATAAACCACTTTGGCATTGGGCTTGCGCGCCATAATGCCATTGCCCACCGCATGGAGCAGGTGAGTTTTCCCCAGCCCCGTGCCGCCATAAAGGAACAGCGGGTTATAGGCGCCGCCAGGGTTGTCTGCCACCTGGCGAGCCGCCGCGCGCGCCAGTTGGTTAGATTTACCTTCGACGAAGTTATCAAATGTATGTTTAACGTTAACGTTGGAACGATAGGTCGGTTCTGCCGGAGCCGGAACGTTATCCCAACCCGAGCGCGCCGCAGGTGCAGCACGTTGCGGTTGCACCTGAGCGGCCTGAGCTGGTGCAACGGTGTTACTGGCAGGGACTTTCAGCGTTTGTGTCACGGGCTTTGTGCCCACTTCAAAACGCAGCTGTGGGGCATCCGCTCCGCAGAAACTGGTTAGCAGTCCATTGATATTATTGAGGTACTTGTCCCGTACCCAGTCGAGGACAAAACGGTTTGGCGCGTACAAGGCCAGCGTGTTATCGCTCAGTTCCGCCTGCAATGGGCGTATCCACATACTAAATTCTGTGGCTGGTAACTCATCCTGCAATCGGGCAAGACACTGCTGCCAAAGCGAAAGTGACACGGCGGACTCCACTCGAACAAAAGTCGATTATGACTAAGGCTGAAACATTCATGATTGTTGACGCACGTCGAAAAGACCCTGCATGAGGGTGACGCACGAACCGCTGTCTGCGGTTATATGCCCGATCAAGATCCTGCAAAACGATCGGGACCGAGGATCATAGCCTAAACTGCGCAAGAGATCTTCTGTTTCTCACAGATTTTCCCGATTTATCCACAGGACTTTCCAGAACCCGTTAAGTGTAAACGATCCCGGCGCAAGGCGGGCACGATTTAGGCCGCATATTGGAAAATTTAATGACCATAAACAAAATTAGTCTTAATCGATCTAATAAAGATCCTGAGCGATCCTTGCGCTTTACCTGGTAGCCCGTATAATCCTCCACCCGGCGCGCAATGCTGGTTTTCACCGGTATACAGTTGCACTTTTTCCCTGTGAAAAGGTGCGGAAAAGCGCGGTAAATAAGGAAAGAGAATTGACTCCGGAGTGTACAATTATTACAATCCGGCCTCTTTAATCACCCATGGCTTCGGTGTCCATCGTTCGATTTTCGGACGGATATCCAATAAAGCCATTGAATTTATTCAAGTTTAGGTAGAAATCGCCATGAAACGCACTTTTCAACCGTCTGTACTGAAGCGCAACCGTTCTCACGGCTTCCGTGCTCGTATGGCTACTAAAAATGGTCGTCAGGTACTGGCACGTCGTCGTGCTAAAGGCCGTGCTCGTCTGACCGTTTCTAAGTAATAAAGCTAACCCCTGAGTGGTTAAGCTCGCATTTCCCAGGGAGTTACGCTTGTTAACTCCCAGTCAATTCACATTCGTCTTCCAGCAGCCACAACGGGCTGGCACGCCGCAAATCACCATCCTCGGCCGCCTGAATTCGCTGGGGCATCCCCGTATCGGTCTTACAGTCGCCAAGAAAAACGTTCGACGAGCGCATGAACGCAATCGGATTAAACGTCTGACGCGTGAAAGCTTCCGTCTACGCCAACATGAACTCCCGGCTATGGATTTCGTGGTGGTGGCGAAAAAAGGGGTTGCCGACCTCGATAACCGTGCTCTCTCGGAAGCGTTGGAAAAATTATGGCGCCGCCACTGTCGCCTGGCTCGCGGGTCCTGATAGCCCTTATTCGGGTCTACCAACGCCTGATTAGTCCGCTACTCGGGCCGCATTGTCGTTTCACTCCAACCTGTTCAAGCTACGGAATTGAGGCATTGCGCAGGTTTGGAGTGATAAAAGGCAGTTGGTTGACGGTGAAACGCGTATTAAAATGCCACCCTTTACACCCTGGTGGTGACGATCCCGTCCCGCCCGGACCATTTGATACCAGAGAACACTAACGATGGATTCGCAACGCAATCTTTTAGTCATCGCTTTGCTGTTCGTGTCTTTCATGATCTGGCAAGCCTGGGAGCAGGATAAAAACCCGCAACCTCAGGTTCAACAGACCACGCAGACAACGACCACCGCAGCGGGTAGCGCCGCCGACCAGGGCGTACCGGCCAGTGGCCAGGGGAAACTGATTTCGGTTAAAACCGACGTGCTTGATCTGACCATCAACACCCGTGGTGGTGATGTTGAGCAGGCCCTGCTGCCGGCTTACCCGAAAGAACTGAACTCTACCCAGCCGTTCCAGCTGCTGGAAACCTCACCGCAGTTTATTTATCAGGCACAGAGCGGTCTGACCGGTCGTGATGGCCCGGATAACCCGGCTAACGGCCCGCGTCCGCTGTATAACGTCGAAAAAGACGCTTATGTGCTGGCTGAAGGCCAAAACGAACTGCAGGTGCCGATGACGTATACCGACGCGGCAGGCAACACGTTTACCAAAACGTTTGTCCTGAAACGTGGTGATTACGCTGTCAACGTCAACTACAACGTGCAGAACGCTGGCGAAAAACCGCTGGAGATCTCCACCTTTGGTCAGTTGAAGCAATCCATCACTCTGCCACCGCATCTCGATACCGGAAGCAGCAACTTTGCGCTGCATACCTTCCGTGGCGCGGCGTACTCCACGCCTGACGAGAAGTACGAGAAATACAAGTTCGATACTATTGCTGACAACGAAAACCTGAACATCTCTTCGAAAGGTGGTTGGGTTGCGATGCTGCAACAGTATTTCGCAACTGCATGGATCCCGCATAACGACGGCACCAACAACTTCTATACCGCTAATCTGGGTAACGGCATCGCCGCTATCGGCTATAAATCTCAGCCGGTACTGGTTCAGCCTGGTCAGACTGGCGCGATGAACAGCACCCTGTGGGTTGGCCCGGAAATCCAGGACAAAATGGCGGCCGTTGCTCCGCACCTGGATCTGACCGTTGATTACGGTTGGTTGTGGTTCATCTCTCAGCCGCTGTTCAAACTGCTGAAATGGATCCATAGCTTTGTGGGTAACTGGGGCTTCTCCATTATCATCATCACCTTTATCGTTCGTGGCATCATGTACCCGCTGACCAAAGCGCAGTACACCTCCATGGCGAAGATGCGTATGCTGCAGCCGAAGATTCAGGCAATGCGTGAGCGTCTGGGCGATGACAAACAGCGTATCAGCCAGGAAATGATGGCGCTGTACAAAGCTGAGAAGGTTAACCCGCTGGGCGGCTGCTTCCCGCTGCTGATCCAGATGCCAATCTTCCTGGCGTTGTACTACATGCTGATGGGTTCCGTTGAACTGCGTCAGGCACCGTTTGCACTGTGGATCCACGACCTGTCTGCACAGGACCCGTACTACATCCTGCCGATCCTGATGGGCGTAACGATGTTCTTCATTCAGAAGATGTCGCCGACCACCGTGACCGACCCGATGCAGCAGAAGATCATGACCTTTATGCCGGTCATCTTCACCGTGTTCTTCCTGTGGTTCCCGTCAGGTCTGGTGCTGTACTATATCGTCAGCAACCTGGTAACCATTATTCAGCAGCAGCTGATTTACCGTGGTCTGGAAAAACGTGGCCTGCATAGCCGCGAGAAGAAAAAATCCTGATTCGGTGAGTTTTCGCTAAAATAAGGGCGGTCAGTTGACCGCCTTTTTTCTTTTCGTAGTGCGGATAAGCACAGCGCATCCGCCACACAAAGCAACAGGAACATCATGAGCGATAATGACACTATCGTAGCCCAGGCCACGCCTCCTGGACGTGGCGGCGTTGGCATCCTGCGCATCTCCGGCTTCAAAGCCCGTGAAGTTGCCGAAACCGTGCTGGGTAAATTGCCTAAGCCGCGCTACGCCGATTATCTTCCGTTTAAAGACGCCGACGGCAGCGTGCTCGATCAGGGGATTGCGCTATGGTTCCCTGGCCCGAACTCGTTCACCGGTGAAGATGTGCTGGAACTGCAAGGTCATGGCGGTCCGGTGATCCTCGACCTGCTGTTAAAACGTATTCTGACCATTCCTGGCCTGCGGATTGCTCGCCCTGGTGAGTTTTCAGAACGCGCGTTTCTTAACGATAAACTCGATTTAGCCCAGGCCGAAGCGATTGCGGATCTTATCGACGCCAGCTCAGAACAGGCGGCTCGTTCGGCGCTTAACTCACTGCAAGGCGCGTTCTCCGCCCGGGTCAACCATCTGGTGGAAGCCCTCACCCACTTGCGCATTTACGTCGAAGCGGCGATTGATTTCCCCGATGAAGAGATCGATTTCCTCTCCGACGGCAAAATTGAAGCCCAACTCAATGACGTGATTGCCGACCTCGACGCAGTACGCGCCGAAGCACGTCAGGGTAGTCTGCTGCGCGAAGGGATGAAGGTGGTGATTGCCGGGCGCCCAAATGCCGGTAAATCGAGCCTGTTAAACGCGCTGGCAGGCCGTGAAGCGGCAATCGTGACTGATATTGCCGGAACCACGCGCGACGTGCTGCGTGAGCATATTCATATTGACGGGATGCCTCTACATATTATCGATACCGCCGGGCTACGAGAAGCCAGCGACGAAGTGGAACGTATTGGTATCGAGCGCGCGTGGCAGGAAATTGAACAGGCCGATCGCGTGCTGTTTATGGTTGATGGCACGACGACAGACGCCGTTGATCCAGCAGAGATCTGGCCGGAGTTTATCGCCCGTCTGCCTGCAAAACTGCCGATCACCGTGGTGCGCAATAAAGCCGACATTACCGGCGAAACGCTGGGAATGAGCGAAGTGAACGGTCACGCGTTGATTCGTCTCTCTGCAAGGACTGGCGAAGGCGTGGATGTGTTGCGTAACCATCTCAAACAGAGCATGGGTTTCGACACGAATATGGAAGGTGGCTTCCTGGCGCGTCGTCGTCACTTACAGGCGCTGGAACAGGCGGCGGAACATCTACAACAGGGCAAAGCGCAACTGTTGGGAGCCTGGGCAGGTGAACTGCTGGCGGAAGAGTTGCGCCTGGCACAGCAGAACTTAAGCGAAATCACCGGGGAATTTACCTCTGATGATTTGCTGGGGCGGATTTTCTCCAGCTTCTGTATCGGTAAGTAACCCGTACCTACAAAGCCGCATCCTGATTGCCTGATGCGGCTTTGCTTTCTTGTTAGCACTCTTATTATTACTCAACTCTTTTTATAAACCTTAACCTTCTCACGTAACTTATTTTCTTAAAAAAGCATTTAATATTGCTTCGTAATCGTTTGTGATTCGATTCACATTTAAACAATTTCAGAATAGACAAAAATCTTGAGTATTATACTGTAACGTCGTGTCTTTCGAGGATAAGTGCATTATGAATACCTTACATATATGTGTGACCTCAAAGTGGTTTAATATTGACAACAGAATTGTCGATCACCGCCCTTAATTTGCCCTTCTGTAGCCATCATCAGAACCAAACCGAATTAGATTCCATGTGATCTATTTGTTTGCTATATCTTAATTTTGCCTTTTGCAAAGGCTATCTCTCATTTATTTACTTGTTTTAGTAAATGATGGCTCTTGCATATATATCTGGCGAATTAATAGATATTGCAAATGTAATATTCACAGGGATCACTGCAATTAAAATAAATGAAGGATTATGCAATGGAAAACTTTAAACACCTCCCTGAACCGTTCCGCATTCGTGTTATTGAGCCAGTAAAACGTACCACTCGCGCTTATCGTGAAGAAGCGATTATTAAATCCGGTATGAACCCATTTCTGCTGGATAGCGAAGATGTGTTTATCGATTTACTGACCGACAGTGGCACCGGAGCGGTGACGCAGAGTATGCAGGCAGCGATGATGCGCGGCGACGAAGCCTACAGCGGCAGCCGCAGCTACTACGCATTAGCCGAGTCAGTGAAGAATATCTTTGGTTATCAATACACCATTCCGACTCACCAGGGGCGTGGCGCAGAGCAAATCTACATTCCGGTACTGATTAAAAAACGCGAGCAGGAAAAAGGGCTGGATCGCAGCAAAATGGTAGCGTTCTCGAACTATTTCTTCGACACCACTCAGGGGCATAGCCAGATTAACGGCTGTACCGTGCGTAACGTCTATATCAAAGAAGCCTTCGATACGGGCGTGCGTTACGACTTTAAAGGTAACTTTGACCTCGAAGGATTAGAACGCGGTATTGAGGAAGTTGGCCCGAATAACGTGCCATATATCGTTGCTACCATCACCAGTAACTCCGCAGGTGGTCAGCCGGTTTCACTGGCAAATATGAAAGCGATGTACAGCATTGCGAAGAAATATGACATTCCTGTAGTGATGGACTCCGCGCGCTTTGCTGAAAACGCCTATTTCATCAAGCAACGTGAAGCGGAATACAAAGACTGGACTATCGAGCAAATTACCCGCGAAACCTACAAATATGCCGATATGCTGGCAATGTCCGCCAAGAAAGATGCGATGGTGCCGATGGGCGGCCTGCTGTGCGTGAAAGACGACAGCTTCTTCGATGTCTATACCGAGTGCAGAACCCTTTGCGTGGTGCAGGAAGGCTTCCCGACTTATGGTGGTCTGGAAGGTGGCGCGATGGAGCGTCTGGCTGTGGGTCTGTATGATGGCATGAATCATGACTGGCTGGCTTATCGTATTGCGCAGGTGCAGTATCTGGTCGATGGTCTGGAAGAGATTGGCGTTGTGTGTCAGCAGGCGGGCGGTCACGCGGCGTTCGTTGATGCAGGTAAACTGTTGCCGCATATTCCGGCAGATCAGTTCCCGGCACAGGCGCTGGCGTGCGAGCTGTATAAAGTCGCCGGTATCCGTGCGGTAGAAATTGGTTCTTTCCTGTTAGGCCGCGATCCGAAAACCGGTAAACAACTGCCGTGCCCGGCAGAATTGCTGCGTTTAACCATTCCACGCGCAACCTATACTCAAACACATATGGACTTTATTATTGAAGCCTTCAAACATGTGAAAGAGAACGCAGCAAATATTAAAGGGTTAACCTTTACCTACGAACCGAAAGTATTGCGTCACTTCACCGCAAAACTGAAAGAAGTTTAATTAATACACTCAGAGTGGCTATAAGGATGTTAGCCACTCCACTCCCTACATCCTCAATAACAAAAATAGCCTTCCTCTAAAGGTGGCATCATGACTGAACAAGCAGAAAAAAAACACTCTGCATTTTGGGGTGTTATGGTTATAGCAGGTACAGTAATCGGTGGAGGTATGTTTGCTTTACCTGTTGATCTTGCCGGTGCCTGGTTTTTCTGGGGTGCCTTTATCCTTATCATTGCCTGGTTTTCAATGCTACATTCTGGGTTACTTTTATTAGAAGCAAATTTAAATTATCCCGTCGGCTCCAGTTTTAATACCATCACTAAAGATTTAATCGGTAACACCTGGAACATTATCAGCGGCATTACCGTTGCCTTCGTTCTCTATATTCTCACTTACGCCTATATCTCCGCTAACGGCGCGATCATTAGCGAAACGATATCAATGAATCTGGGCTACCATGCCAATCCTCGCATTGTCGGGATCTGCACGGCCATTTTCGTCGCCAGCGTATTATGGATAAGTTCGTTAGCCGCCAGCCGTATCACGTCATTGTTCCTCGGGCTGAAGATTATCTCCTTTGTCATTGTGTTTGGCTCTTTCTTCTTCCAGGTCGATTATTCCGTTCTACGTGATGCCACCAGCACGACTGCGGGGACGTCTTACTTCCCGTACATTTTTATGGCTCTGCCAGTGTGCCTTGCGTCATTTGGTTTCCACGGCAATATTCCCAGCCTGATTATTTGCTATGGCAAACGCAAAGATAAGCTCATCAAAAGCGTGGTTTTCGGTTCGCTGCTGGCGCTGGTGATTTATCTCTTCTGGCTGTATTGCACGATGGGGAATATTCCGCGTGAAAGTTTTAAAGCGATTATCTCCTCCGGCGGCAACGTCGATTCACTGGTGAAATCGTTCCTCGGCACCAAACAACATGGCATTATCGAGTTTTGCCTGCTGGTGTTCTCCAACTTAGCTGTCGCCAGCTCGTTTTTTGGTGTCACGCTGGGGTTGTTCGATTATCTGGCGGATCTGTTTAAGATTGATAACTCCCACGGCGGGCGTTTCAAAACCGTGCTGTTAACCTTCCTGCCACCCGCGTTGTTGTATCTCGTCTTCCCGAATGGCTTTATTTACGGGATCGGCGGTGCCGGACTGTGCGCCACTATCTGGGCGGTCATTATTCCCGCAGTGCTGGCAATCAAAGCTCGCAAGAAGTTTCCCAATCAGATGTTTACGGTCTGGGGCGGCAATCTTATTCCGGCGATTGTCATTCTCTTTGGTATAACCGTAATTTTATGCTGGTTCGGTAACGTTTTTAACGTGTTACCTAAATTTGGCTGATCCCTTCAAGAAGCCAGCTATTTTGCTGGCTTCTTGCCTGTCAGGAAATCTCTTTTGTCCAAATGGCAACTCGCCTGATTCTCCGTCACCACGTATGCTTTGCGTCACCTTTCCGTCAGGACGCTTTAGCTCATGTCCCGTTTCTTAATTTGTAGTTTTGCCCTGGTTTTACTTTATCCCGCAGGGATTGATATGTACCTCGTTGGTTTACCGCGCATCGCCGCCGACCTCAATGCCAGCGAAGCGCAGTTACATATTGCGTTTTCCGTTTATCTGGCGGGAATGGCGGTAGCGATGTTATTTGCCGGTAAAGTGGCCGATCGTTCAGGGAGAAAGCCGGTCGCCATCCCCGGCGCGACGCTATTTATTATCGCCTCAGTGTTCTGTTCACTGGCTGATACCAGCACGTTATTTCTTGCAGGGCGATTGCTACAGGGACTTGGCGCGGGCTGTTGTTACGTGGTGGCGTTCGCCATTTTGCGCGACACGCTGGATGATCGACGTCGGGCAAAAGTGCTGTCGTTACTCAACGGCATTACCTGCATCATTCCGGTGTTAGCACCGGTACTTGGGCATCTGATTATGCTTAAATTCCCGTGGCAGAGCCTGTTCTGGGTAATGGCGATGATGGGGTTCGCAGTACTGATGTTGTCTTTATTTATTTTAAAAGAAACGCGCCCTGCCGCGCCTGCCGCTTCGGACAAACCACGAGAAGATACTGAATCGCTGCTTAACCGTTTTTTCCTCAGCCGTGTTGTTATCACCACCCTCAGCGTTTCGGTGATCCTCACCTTCGTGAATACGTCGCCTGTATTGATGATGGAAATCATGGGTTTTGAGCGCGGTGAATACGCCACCATTATGGCGCTGACCGCAGGCGTCAGTATGACCGTATCGTTCTCCACGCCGTTTGCATTGGGAATTTTTAAGCCGCGAACGCTGATGATCACCTCGCAGGTGTTATTCCTGGCGGCGGGTATCACCCTTGCCATTTCACCTTCCCACGTGATTTCTCTGTTTGGCATCACGCTGATTTGCGCCGGTTTTTCGGTAGGCTTCGGCGTGGCAATGAGTCAGGCGTTAGGGCCGTTTTCATTACGCGCAGGCGTGGCCAGTTCGACCTTAGGCATCGCGCAGGTTTGCGGTTCGTCACTGTGGATTTGGCTGGCAGCGGTGGTTGGTCTCAGCGCATGGAATATGCTGATCGGGATTCTGATTGCCTGTAGCATAGTGAGCTTGTTGCTGATTATGCTCGTCACACCTGGACGCCCTGTTACCGCTCATGAAGAAATCCATCACCACGCTTGATCTCAATTTGCTGCTCTGTCTGCAATTGCTGATGCAGGAGCGCAGCGTAACCAAAGCGGCGAAACGGATGAACGTCACGCCTTCGGCGGTGAGCAAGTCATTGGCAAAACTTCGGGCATGGTTTGATGATCCGCTCTTTGTGAACTCACCGCTGGGTCTGACGCCCACGCCGCTGATGGTCAGCATGGAACAAAATCTGGCGGAATGGATGCAAATGAGCAATCTGCTGCTGGATAAACCGCATCACGAAACGCCGCGCGGCCTTAAGTTTGAGTTAGCGGCGGAGTCGCCGCTGATGATGATCATGTTTAACGCGTTATCGAAACAGATCTACCAGCGTTACCCCCAGGCGACCATCAAACTACGTAACTGGGATTACGATTCGCTGGATGCAATTACCCGTGGCGAAGTGGATATCGGTTTTTCCGGTCGTGAAAGTCATCCCCGTTCGCGGGAGCTACTAAGTTCGTTGCCGTTATCCATTGATTATGAAGTGCTGTTTAGTGATGTGCCCTGCGTCTGGCTACGCAAAGATCATCCGGCACTACGTGAAGCGTGGGATCTGGACACCTTTCTGCGTTATCCGCATATCAGCATTTGCTGGGAACAGAGCGACACCTGGGCGCTGGACAATGTGTTACAGGAGCTAGGCCGAGAACGCACGATTGCTATGAGTCTGCCAGAATTTGAGCAGGCGCTATTTATGGCGGCGCAGCCCGACAATCTGCTACTGGCGACCGCACCGCGCTACTGTCAGTACTACAATCAGCTCCACCAACTGCCGTTGGTTGCTCTTCCTCTCCCCTTTGACGAAAGCCAGCAAAAAAAGCTGGAAGTACCGTTTACTCTGCTGTGGCACAAACGGAATAGCCATAACCCGAAGATCGTCTGGTTACGGGAAACCATTAAAAATATTTACGCCTCGATAGCATAATAAAATCGTATAAAATGCGACCACATTTCACGATAAAATGTAAAAAACATGTAATAAACTTATCCGAATCGAACTTTTCGCCACTTTAGTCTGTCCATAGTTCCAGCAAATGATTACTCTTGTATTCATAATGGACCATTAAGCATGGAGCGAAAAATGGCGACTCACTTTGCCCGAGGGATTTTAACGGAAGGACATTTGATATCTGTTCGTCTCCCCTCCCGGTGTCATCAAGAAGCCCGAAATCTTCCCCCTCATCGTCAAAGCCGTTTTCTGGCGTCCAGAGGTTTACTCGCAGAACTGATGTCTATGCTGTATGGCATAAGCGAATTACCAGAGATCGTCACCCAGGCTAAAGGAAAGCCGGTTTTCCTCGATAAAAATTTGCCATCATTTTCAATATCCTATGCCGGAAATATGGTCGGCGTAGCGTTAACAACCGAAGGTGAGTGTGGTCTCGATATGGAGCTACAGCGCGCAACACGCGGGTTTCATAGTCCCCATGCACCCGATAACCCTATTTTTTCCAGCAATGAATCGTTATGGATCAGTAAGCAGAACGATCCTAATGAAGCACGAGCGCAACTCATTACTTTGCGCCGAAGCGTGCTAAAACTTACCGGCGATGTACTGAATGACGACCCGCGCGATCTGCAATTGCTGCCCATTGCCGGACGCCTGAAATGTGCCCATGTAAATCATGTAGAAGCGTTATGCGACGCAGAGGACGTGCTGGTGTGGTCCGTGGCGGTCACTCCAGCGATTGAGAAGCTCAGTGTCTGGGAGTTAGATGGTAAGCAAGGCTGGAAAAGTCTGCCGGATATTCACAGTCGCGCCAACAACCCCACCAGCCGGATGATGCGTTTTGCCCAGCTATCTACCGTGAAGTCTTTTTCGCCAAATTGATAGACAACCACAGGAGTCATCATGTCTGAAAAATTGAAGGTGGTTACGTTACTGGGGAGCCTGCGCAAAGGCTCATTTAATGGCATGGTTGCACGTACACTGCCGAAAATTGCCCCTGCGGGTATGGAAGTCAATGCGTTACCTTCCATTGCCGACATTCCTCTGTATGACGCTGACGTACAGCAGGAAGAAGGTTTTCCAGCGACAGTTGAAACTCTGGCGGAACAAATTCGCCAAGCTGACGGCGTGGTGATCGTCACGCCGGAATATAACTACTCCGTGCCGGGCGGACTGAAAAATGCCATCGACTGGCTATCTCGCCTGCCGGATCAACCGCTGGCCGGTAAACCGGTGTTGATTCAGACCAGCTCAATGGGCGTGATTGGCGGCGCGCGCTGCCAGTATCACCTGCGCCAGATTCTGGTTTTTCTCGACGCGATGGTAATGAACAAACCGGAGTTTATGGGCGGTGTGATTCAGAACAAAGTCGATCCACAAACCGGAGAAGTAATTGATCAAGGAACACTGGATCATCTGACCGGACAATTGACCGCATTTGGCGAGTTTATTCAGCGGGTGAAACTCTAAATAAAAAACCCGCCAGCGGTAACTCATGGCGGGTTTTTTAACGAGTTATCGATTTTAGTGGGCGTCGATAAACACGATCTTCAGGATAAACAGCAGCGCAACGATGATTACGCACGGGCTTAGATCACGCAGACGTCCGGTGCCGATTTTCATCACGCAGTAGGAAATGAAGCCCAGCGCAATACCTTCAGTAATCGAAAAGCTGAACGGCATCATCACGGCGGTAATAAACGCCGGAACGGATTCAGTAAGATCCTGCCATTTCACGCGAGCAAGACTTGAGGTCATCAGTACGCCCACGTAGATCAGCGCGCCAGCAGCAGCATAGCCAGGCACCATTCCCGCCAGCGGTGACAGAAAGATAACCAGCAGGAATAGCAGGCCGACAACCACTGCCGTCAGACCGGTACGACCGCCAACGGAAACACCAGAAGAGGACTCAATATACGCCGTGACGGAAGATGTACCGATAAAGGAACCGGTAACAGAAGAGATACTGTCGACATACAGCGCCTGCTTCATGCGCGGGAATTTACCTTTCTCATCCGCCAGACCCGCTTTATCGGTTACGCCAATCAACGTACCGGAGGAGTCAAACAGGTTGACCAGCATGAAAGAGAAAATTACCCCTGCCAGACCGAGGTTTAATGACCCGGCTAAATCCACATGACCCACTACCGTCATCACGCTCGGCGGCGCGGAGACAATGCCGTTGTAGTGCACATCACCCAGCATCCAGCCCAAAAGCGTCGTCACCACGATGGAAACCAGCACCGCCGCGTGAATGTTGCGCGAGGCCAGAATAGCAATGATGAAGAAGCCGAGGATACCCAGCAGCACGCTGTGAGAAGTCAGGTTACCGATGCTAACCAGCGTTTCCGGGTTAGCGACAATGACACCTGCGTTTTTCAGCCCCATCATACCAATGAACAGGCCGATACCGCTGGTGATCCCCACACGCAGACTCACTGGAATGTTAGCAATCATCCAGTAGCGAACGCGGAAAATCGTCAGTAACAGCAGACCAATCGCGCCCCAGAAAATGGCGCCCATCCCGACCTGCCATGGCAAGCCCATCGCCTGCACCACAACAAAGGCGAAGAACGCATTCAGACCCATAGCGGGAGCCAGCGCGACTGGCAGGTTAGCAAACAGCCCCATCAGAATACTGCCGAACGCAGCAATCAGACAGGTGGTGACGAAGACGGCGCTGGTGTCCATGCCAGCGACGCCAAGAATTTGCGGGTTAACAAAAACGATGTAAACCATCGTCAGGAAGGTGGTAAAACCAGCGATCACTTCGGTTCGTGCCGTCGTGCCATGTTCGCGCAGTTTAAACACGCGTTCCAGCATCCCCTGGCCAGAAGCCTGGGTTGTGTGTTGTTGACTCATTATCTATTTCCGAACAAGGAGGGAAAATCCGTCGCTATCGTATACCAAAATGAGACAATATGGACGGCTGAAGATAACTTTTTTTCATTGTATTTGCTTATACGGCAACGATTGCGTCGCGCCAATCTGCATGACGAAAACGTTAAACTAACGATAAAGGAAAGACATGTCCCAGATAGAAGCGGTATTTTTCGACTGTGACGGTACGCTGGTCGATAGCGAGGTTATTTGCTCTCGCGCCTATGTCACGATGTTCAGGGAATTTGGCATTCACGTTGACCTGGAAGAGATTTTTACCCGTTTTAAAGGCGTAAAACTCTACGAAATCATCGACATCATTAGCAAAGAACAGGGCGTAGAAATGGTTCGTGCCGATGCCGAGCACGTTTATCGTGCGGAAGTGGCACGTCTGTTTGATAGCGAACTGGAGGTGATTGCGGGTGCTAACGAATTGCTGGCGAGCGTTAACGTGCCGATGTGCGTCGTCTCTAACGGCCCAGTCAGCAAAATGCAACATTCGCTTGGCAAACTCAATATGCTGCACTATTTCCCGGAAAAACTGTTCAGCGGTTACGATATCCAACGCTGGAAGCCCGATCCGGCGTTAATGTTCCATGCGGCAAAAGCGATGAATGTGAACGTTGAAAACTGCATTCTGGTTGATGACTCCAGCGCCGGTGCGCAGTCAGGAATCGATGCCGGTATGGAAGTGTTTTACTTCTGCGCTGACCCGCACAATAAGCCGATCGTTCATCCGAAAGTCACTACTTTTACCCATCTTTCACAGTTACCGGAACTCTGGAAGGCTCGCGGCTGGGATATCACTCAGTAAATAAAGAGACCGGTGATATATCTCACCGGTCAGATTACGTACTCGCAGATTGCCTGATGCGGCATACAGTTAGCGTGAGGCTTTCGGATCTTTCTCTGCCAGCAGTTTATCCAGCTCATCGCCGCCGACGTGACGGAAATCCTGCCCTTTCACGTAGTAGAAGATATATTCACAGATATTCTGACAACGGTCACCGATACGTTCGATTGAACGCGCACAGAACAGCGCGGTAAGTACGCTCGGAATAGTGCGCGAATCTTCCATCATGTAGGTCATCAGCTGACGAACAATACCTTCGTACTCCTGATCGACTTTTTTATCTTCACGATAAATTCGTACCGCTTCGTCAATATCCATGCGCGCGAACGCGTCCAGTACGTCATGCAGCATCTGGATTGTGTGACGCCCCAGAGATTCCAGACTTACCAGCAACGGCTGATGCTGCTGGGAGAATTTCTCCAGCGCAGTACGGCAGATTTTGTCCGCCACGTCGCCAATACGCTCCAGTTCGGCGATGGTCTTGCTGATCACCATCACCAGACGCAGGTCGCTCGCCGTCGGCTGACGTTTAGCAATAATGCGCACACAGGCTTCATCGATTGCCACTTCCATCATGTTGACGTTTTTGTCGCCTTCGATCACACGCTTCGCCAGATCGCTGTCCTGGTTGTGCATGGCGGTGATGGCATCAGTAAGCTGTTGCTCCACCATACCGCCCATGGTCATCACCTGCGTGCGGATGCTTTCCAGTTCGGCATTGAACTGGCCAGAAATATGTTTATTAAGATTGAGACTGTCCATAACGCACTCCTGAATCAACCGTAACGACCGGTGATGTAGTCTTCTGTTTGTTTCTTCGCTGGCTTGGTGAACAGATCGTCCGTGTTGCTGAACTCAATCAATTCGCCCATATACATAAATGCCGTGTGGTCGGAACAACGCGCAGCCTGCTGCATGTTGTGGGTGACGATCACCACGGTGTAATCCTGCTTCAGTTCGGTGATCAGCTCTTCAATACGCCCGGTGGAGATAGGGTCGAGCGCCGAACACGGTTCGTCGAGCAGCAGCACTTCTGGGCGAATGGCGATTCCTCGCGCAATGCACAGACGCTGTTGCTGACCACCAGAGAGAGAGTAACCGCTCTGGTGCAATTTATCTTTGGTTTCGTTCCACAATGCGGCTTTGGTCAATGCCCACTGTACGCGCTCGTCCATGTCGGCACGAGAGAGCTTCTCAAACAGACGGACACCAAAAGCGATGTTGTCGTAGATGGACATCGGGAACGGTGTCGGTTTCTGGAACACCATGCCCACTTTCGCACGCAGCAGGGCGATATCCTGAGTGTTCGTCAGAATGTTGTCGCCATCGAGCAGAATTTCACCTTCCGCACGCTGATCCGGGTACAGTTCAAACATTTTATTGAAGGTACGCAGCAGCGTCGATTTACCGCAGCCGGACGGCCCGATAAACGCCGTAACCTGGTTTTTAGCGATATCCAGGTTGATGTTTTTCAGGGCATGGAATTTGCCGTAGTAGAAGTTCAAATTACGAACCTGAATTTTACTCGGGGCAGTTTCAACCATACTCATTGCAATCTTTTCCTCATCGTGCCTGATGCACTTCGCGAATCAGGCTTACCGTAGGCCGGATAAGGCGCTCACGCCGCATCCGACAAAGTGTTAACCGTGTACAGAGTCAAAAAGGCGCTCGATCGGTCCCCTCGCCCCTCTGGGGAGAGGGTTAGGGTGAGGGGAAAACCGTGTCAGCAATATCAACCGTGTTTATTCTTCGCAAAAACAACGCGCGCCAGAATGTTCAGCAACAGGACGCACAGGGTGATGATCAATACCCCGGCCCAGGCCAGTTGCTGCCATTCCGCAAACGGGCTCATCGCAAACTTAAAGATCGTCACCGGCAGGTTGGCGATCGGCTGCATCATGTCCGTGCTCCAGAACTGGTTGGAGAGCGCGGTAAACAGCAGCGGCGCGGTTTCACCGGCAATACGGGCAATCGCCAGCAGGATACCGGTCATGATCCCGGATACCGACGCTTTCAGCGTAATCGCGGAGATCATCTTCCACTTCGGCGTACCCAGCGCATAAGCCGCTTCACGCAGGCTGTCCGGCACCAGTTTCAGCATGTTCTCGGTGGTACGGATAACAATGGGCACCTGCAACAGCGCCAGCGCAATTACGCCCGCCCAGCCGGAGAAGTGCTCCATCTGCGCCACCACGATGGTATAAACAAACAGACCAACCACAATCGACGGTGCAGAGAGCAGAATGTCGTTAATAAAGCGAATCACTTCTGCCAGCCAGGATTTACGGCCATACTCCGCCAGATAAATCCCCGCCATAATACCCAGCGGCGTACCGAATACCGTGGCCCACAAAATTAACAGGCCGCTACCCGCCAGGGCGTTCGCCAGACCACCACCTTCCGTATTTGGCGGCGGCGTCATTTCGGTGAACAGCGCCAGCGACATACCGTCGATTCCGCGAGTGATGGTGGACATTAAAATCCAGATCAGCCAGAACAGGCCGAAGGCCATCGTCGCCATTGAGAGCGTCAGCGCAATACGGTTTTTGAGACGGCGACGCGCCTGCATTTTGCGGCGGGATTCCGCCAGCGCCGCAGTGGTTTGCATTTCAACCATAGCCATTAGCGTGCCCCCTCATTCTTAGCCAGGCGCATAATCATAAACTTCGATGCGGCCAGGACGATGAAGGTAATTACAAACAGGATCAGGCCGAGTTCCATCAGTGCGGCAACGTGCAAGCCAGATTCCGCTTCCGCAAATTCGTTGGCCAGCGCAGAGGTGATACTGTTGCCCGGCATGTACAGCGAGGCGCTGTCGAGCTGGTAGGTGTTACCGATGATAAAGGTCACCGCCATGGTTTCACCGAGCGCGCGCCCCAGCCCCAGCATAATGCCGCCGATAACACCATTTTTGGTGAACGGAAGAACGATACGCCAGATAACTTCCCAGGTGGTGCAGCCGATACCGTAGGCCGACTCTTTCATCATCACAGGTGTCTGTTCGAACACATCGCGCATGACCGCCGCAATGTACGGAATGATCATGATGGCGAGGATCACGCCTGCCGCGAGGATACCGATACCAAAGGCCGGGCCGGAGAACAGCGCGCCGACAATCGGGATATTCGACAGGATATTGCCGACTGGCTCCTGGAAGTAAACGGCAAATAGCGGCGCGAAGATAAACAGCCCCCACATGCCGTAAACGATACTTGGAATGGCTGCCAGCAGCTCAATGGCGATCCCCAGCGGGCGTTTCAGCCAGCCTGGCGCAAGCTCGGTCAGGAACAGGGCGATACCGAAACTCACCGGAACGGCGATCAGCAGCGCGATAAACGAGGTCACCAGCGTACCGTAGATCGGCACCAGCGCCCCGTAAATATCGTTCGGTGCATCCCACTCTTTGGTCCACAGGAAAGCCAGACCAAATTTCTGAATGCTCGGCCAGGAGGAGATGATCAGAGAGACAATAATGCCACCCAACATCAATAGCACAATCAGCGCCGCCAGTTTTACCAGCACGCTGAAAATTATGTCGCCCTTTTTACCCGGTGGGTTAAAAGCAGGCTTGGTTGCAGCCATAAGTTACTCTTCAGTTAAACGCGTTTACAAAGTCATTTTGTAATGCCGGATACGACGTAAAGACCTTATCCGGCATGGTGTTTTATTAGTACAGCGGCTTACCGCTACTGTCTTTAATATTGGTCTTCCACGCAGCGCGAACCTGTTCTACAACGCTCTCCGGCAGACTGGCGTAATCAAGGTCGTTAGCCTGTTTAGCCCCGGTTTTGTATGCCCAGTCGAAGAACTTCAGCACTTCTACACCCTGCTCAGGTTTCTTCTGATCTTTGTGGATCAGTATGAACGTGGTAGAGGTAATAGGCCATGCATCTTCGCCTTTCTGGTTGGTCAGATCCTGAGCGAAGGTTTTGCTCCAGTCTGCACCTTTTGCTGCATTAGCGAAGTTTTCTTCGGTCGGACTAACCGGTTTACCATCAGCGGAGATCAGTTTGGTGTACGCCAGGTTGTTCTGCTTAGCGTAAGCATATTCAACGTAACCAATTGCACCCGGCAGACGCTGAACGAACGCGGCGATACCGTCGTTACCTTTACCGCCCAGACCGATCGGCCATTTTACGGTAGAGCCAGTACCAACGTTGTTTTTCCACTCTTCGTTCACTTTCGCCAGGTAGCTGGTGAAGACGAAGGAAGTCCCGGAGCCATCTGCGCGGCGCACTACGGCAATGTTCTGTGAAGGCAGTTTCAGACCCGGATTGAGTTTAGCGATGGCTTCGTCATCCCACTTTTTGATTTTGCCCAGGTAGATGTCACCGAGAGTTTTACCATCCAGCACCAGTTCACCAGATTTCAGACCCGGCAGGTTAACCGCCAGCACCACGCCGCCAATCACGGTCGGAAACTGGAAAAGGCCTTCCTGAGCCAGTTTTTCGTCAGACAGCGGCGCGTCTGAAGCACCGAAATCAACGGTATTGGCGATAATCTGTTTTACGCCACCGGAAGAACCGATACCCTGGTAGTTAACTTTATTACCGGTTTCTTTCTGGTAAGTGTCAGCCCATTTGGCATACACCGGCGCAGGGAAGGTTGCACCCGCACCTGTCAGGCTTGCTTCTGCAAATACAGAGAAAGCACTCATCGATAAGGTCGCGGCGACAACAGTTGCGACGGTGGTACGCATAACTTTCATAATGTCTCCTGGGAGGATTCATAAAGCATTGTTTGTTGGCTACGAGAAGCAAAATAGGACAAACAGGTGACAGTTATATGTAAGGTTTATGACAGTTTTATGACAAATCAGGATTATTATTTAAGTATTTAATTTATTTGAAGAAAAAAAGGAAAGCGATGTCATCGTTTTGTCATGTCGGATGAAAATATACAGCCAAAAATGCGTAAAATGACAACGGTGTGAGGAGCACCGCTGTCAGTTCGGTTAGCGAACAATCTCAATTGTTATGGTTGCAGTCGCGGTAAATGTTCCTGGCGCAGGGCGAGCTCCAGTGAGGCTTGCAGGTGCGGCAGAAAAAGTGACGTTGCCAGCTTTCTCTCCATAGACGGTTGTTTTGCCCATATCTGTCGACAATTCGCCTCCGTTTACTTTGATTTCCTTATTATTTTTATCGTATATTTTTACCCCCACGTTGGGGTTTGACGTTACAACCATAGAATTATCCGTACTGGATTCAGTAGCATAAAATGATGTGGTGATATCGTCTGTATTCAGTAACCCCATGTTTTCACACTCAATAGTGACGGTTTTAGTGATTTTATGCGTTGTTACCGCACTCCCGGTAACAAGTGATTTTATGCGTTGTTACCGCACTCCCGGTAACAGAGGAAAAATCTGCGGCGGGTATTTCTTTAAAATCAAAATAAACCGGTTGTAAATTATTAATTTCGCAAGTTTGTGCCGCAGTGATATCGCCGTGAATGTAAACATCAGCCATCGGTTGAGAATAATCAACCGGCGTATCACGACTTATGGTTCCATACAACGTAGATATCTTTGTTTCAGGAATAATTAACTTTCCCACAAAGGTTTTTTTGATATAAAAATAAATTTGTGCTCTTGCACCGCTGGAAATATTCAAGGGGGAAATACGGCCACAATCATAACTGTTAGAAGGCTTATTAGGCTGATAGTCAAACGGTGCATTAACCATTCCTACTCCGAGAATATCAATTGCAATACCCACATCGAGATTCGGATTAAGATTATAATAATTCAAGCCTGAGTGAACACCAGCAAAGCTTAAGGCATCATTGATTCTGGCTGTGTAGTAAATAAAGGAGAATCGATCTAAAGGCCCCGTATCACAATGACAGCGACCTGGATAAGAGCCACCATTACTCACCGTGGTGTTAAATATCGTACCTACTCTGTTCTGGTTCGCTGTAATAAGATAGCCTGAAAAATTAAGCGTACTATGGAAAACCCCATTATCTGGAGTACAGATACCTTTAGGCGCAGCTAGTATTGTGCCACTAAAAGAGACAATAAGAATCGCCAACCACCATCGTATAATATTCTTGTTCATAAAAATCCTTTTAATGACATGTCACGTCTTGCTCAATTAATCCACTTTCACTTGCAGGTAATGAGAGAGTGTAATCGAAGGTACATTTTGTGGTCGCATTTTCGCCCCAGGATAATGTTACTTGTCCCTTTTCAGTAAGTCCCGAGAGATAAAGCTCGCCATGGTCCCCCACAATCCCTGAGTTTGCAGAGGACGCGCTTTGTACTGATGCCATCGCGCCAAATGGTGCTGGCTTACCTTTTACATTCATGACTCTGAATAAAACACGGTAACCCACATGCGTAACAAACTCTGCTTTAACCACAGCGCCACGCGTCGGAATCATCGTCACGACGGTATTATCAAGCTCGACATTTGCTTTCGAGAAATAGTTATCACTGATTGCCACTCGGTTTTCATCATATGGATTTAGTTGTGTCTTGACCGTGTAGCCACGCCAGTCCGTTGCGGCACCGCGCATATTATCAATTTCCAGCCCGGCTGCGCCTGGTGCTTTAACCAGCGCGATGGTTTCACCTAACTCCTGACTTAACGTTACCCCTTCGCTGTGCGCCAGAATACCGCCCTTAATACCGTAATTGAGTCGCTGGGAATTTTGGCTGTAATTATAACTGCCGTTCAGCGAACCGTAGGTGCCGTCATAAGACAGTGACATATTCCCGCCAACTTCATCATCGTGGCTGTTATAAGACTGCATTAAATTCCAGGACAGATTATTTTTTTCCAGGGCTGTTCCGCTTATCCCTACTTGATGTGAACTGCCGGAATTATCATTTTGTGAAACGGAATATGTGGCGTAACTATTCCCCCACCAGCCAGATAAAGGCACAGATAAAGAGAGCATGTAGATCTGCTCACTGCTGTTATCACTGGCATAATTATTACTCGTCCCCTGACGAGCGGTATTGGAATAACTCCAGGAGATATTCCACGAGAGACGCTTCCAGCTACTGCTGTAGCCAAATTGCATTAATCGCTCGACATCATCGGTATGCCAGTACTGCTGACGACTTAATGTCAGGTATACGTTGCCGTAATCTCTTCCCAGCGACTGCGTTAGCGTTCCTTCCACACGACTGCGGCGGTTACCGGTTTGCCAGAAATCGTCAGGACTGTTGCTCCGTGACGCCCATTCGTTGAGGGTATAGTAGCCTTCAGTGGAATAACGATAGCCAACCAGACGCAAACTGGTGTCCGTATCATCAAAACGTTTCGAATACAGAAAGCGATAGGACTGTCCGGTTTCCGTATCATCATGACTAAATTTTGCACGCGCATGAGTCACATCGAACGAGATAGCACCCAGAGAACCAAGATCTTTACCCATCCCTAACGCTGCTGAACCATAATTCTCGGTAGCCTGTAAACCACCATACAACGTAAACCCATGCGGCAGGCCATGAAGGATCTGCGCCTGGATGACATCTGGCATAAATCCATCTTCATCGCGTAATTCACCCACACTGATATCGACATCTGTTTGACCTTCACGCTTAAGGATTGCCAAAGTGGCGTAAGGTTGGGTGAATCGTTGTTCGCTACCATCTTCTTCCTTGATAGTTACGTCCAAATCTCCCCCTGAACTGGCAGTGTTCAGGTCAGTAATTTCAAAGGCACCTAGTGGAACGGCAGACTGGTAAATCACATAACCACTTTGACGAATGATGACCGTGGCGTTGGACTTGGCAATGCCACGCACCACAGGGGCAAATCCATTCTGGCTGGCAGGCAACATATCGTTATCGGTATAAAGACGTGCGCCACGGATTTGCGTGCTGTCGAAAATATCGCTCGCCGTCCACGTATCGCCGATCATAATCTGGCTTCGTAACGCGGCAATATTACGTTGTATCCAGGTGCTTATAGAGTTGTAATCCGCACGACCATCGGTTGTGTTTAAAGTACTGTAATTGCGTAATCGCCACGGCCCAATATTCAGTCCGTTGCGCAGGTTGAGATAGCTGGTATTCGTCTCCTGAGAACCATAATCAGAACGCAGGGTATGTGAACCGGAAAAATCGTAGTTGATAGTGAGCGCATTAATCCCCTCATCCCAACGCGTAGGGCTTATGTAATCGTAGGCCATCGCGTCCATGTAGATTTGGGGAATGGAGATATTCAGTTGCAGTTTATCGCTGTCCAGTTGCCAGGATGAGCCTTCAATGCGTGGCTCAGGATCAATACAGACCGTTTCATCCACATCATTGAGCGATTTCAGTGCATCAACTTTTACGCCAAAGGAGATCAGCGTTTTTTTTATAGCGACAAAGCAGGCGTGTAAATCAGCATCGGGATTATCCTGAACAAATGTCACATCCTGACGTTCAAACATTTTACCGTTGATAAAAATATCAACGCTATAAACGCCGGGAGGCATCATATTTGCCCGGTTAAACTGACGAATGTCGACCCCGGATTGATGGTCGATTTCCAGTAGCGCCGGGTTAAATACGCTGACCTGGGCCATCAGACTATGTGAGAATATCAGACACGTCCCTGCCATCAGGCCAACCGCTATTCTGGTCGTAACCATAATACGCCTATCCTTATGCCATGCTTACAGTGCGTTTTTTAGCGGTTCGCTTATCGCGCCATAATCATTTATGAATCGCCAGGTCATTTGGTTACCCGCAGAATTGGCAGGCAACGGTAAAGAGAGCGTTTCGAAAGGACGGATCATATTGAGAGGCACATCATGGCCATCAACAATGACATCCATCACACTGATATGAATCGGGTTTGGATTTTCAGCAATCAGATTTTTGCCTTCACGGCGCCACTTAACCTTAGGCGCTGCATCTTCAGGAATAAGTCGAATAGTTGCTGGTCGCCAGAACAGCTTGATACGCGTTTTAACAGCAATTTCCAAAGAGTTAGCCGCTTTATTGGTTGCTGCAGGCGGAATATTTTTGATATTCAGCCAGAAGACGGATTCACGGTCGTCGGGTAATGACATTCCCTTCGTGTGAAGAATACGTAATACTTTTTCTTGTCCGGGTTCAAGTCGGGATACAGGAGGTATAACAGTAAAGGGCGCTTTACTTTTATCATCTTTATTAAACGGATCCACCCATGACTGGATGAGATAAGGGATCTTCTCTTCCTTGCTGAATACAGAAATAGATTTATCTGCATTATTACTTATGTAAACAACCCGCGTACCGCCAATGACAACGCCTGCATAGGTTAATGCTGGCTGGCCTAAAAAAAGGCTTAACATAATCGCGATAAATAATTTGTACCAAAGGGTTGTTTTAAAGAGCCTGATTAAACAACTTTTTCTGGACATAATAACTCCCTGGCCAAAGCCAACTGAATAAAAAGGCTCTGATAAATTATTTCTTATATTCGATAGTAAATTGTGAATCGGCGTTCGCTGTACCCGCCGTTACGACTGCATTTGTTGCAACATAGCGTGCAATAAATTTCATTTCCGCAGTGCCGTTACCATCGATAGTGGTATAAGCTGAGTCGTTATAAAGTTTGACCTGAGAGTTGTCAGCCTGGTTAAAGATACGGATACCAACACCAGTGGCCACAATCGCTGCCCCGGTGCCGGTATAATCACCCGGATCGGCAGCTGTAGTCGGAGTACCCACTTTCAGATCGCCATCGCCGCCAGGTGCTTCTGTACCATCAAAACGAACCGCAGCCTGAGTGTACGTTGCCGGGCATTTCTCCAGTTTAATACTAAACTGCTGTGGCGATGCCATGCTACCTACGCCTGAAAATGCATTTTTACTGACTTTTCCAAGAGGAACAGTTTGATCCGCTGTATCGGAGGTAACTTCACAACTACTGTCAACAATTTCACCAACAAAGTGAACAACACCATCCTCTGCGAGTGCATGTCCGGCCAGCATTAAAGATGCCAGCGTGAATGCACCACCAATAATATTACGTTTCATAAAAACTCCATTGATATAATATATCCTTCAACCCGAACCATCACTTATATTAATAAGTGTATTTATGATTCGCAAACATATTACATCAATGACACAGGTTTAGCTAAATTAATATCTATAAATCAATCGGAGAATATAAATTTATTATATAAATATTATTCAAATAATAGTAAATCAAGTTCGTAAACGGACATTGGTAAAAATTCAGAATATATTTATTTAGTTATCTAAATGGAAAATTTATTAGAAATAAATATGAAAAAGGGCCACCCGCTGGCAGCCCTTACTTACTTAACGGTTAGAATTACTCAACCGTAACCGATTTTGCCAGGTTACGCGGCTGGTCAACATCGGTGCCTTTGATCAGCGCGACATGGTACGCCAGCAGTTGCAGCGGAACGGTGTAGAAGATTGGGGCAATCACTTCTTCCACATGCGGCATCTCGATGATGTGCATATTATCGCTACTTACAAAACCTGCGTCCTGATCGGCAAAGACGTACAACTGACCGCCACGCGCGCGAACTTCTTCAATGTTGGATTTCAGTTTTTCCAACAGTTCGTTATTCGGCGCGACGACGATAACCGGCATATCGGCGTCAATCAACGCCAGCGGACCGTGTTTCAGTTCACCCGCAGCGTAGGCTTCAGCGTGAATATAAGAGATCTCTTTCAGCTTCAATGCGCCTTCCAGCGCGATGGGATACTGATCGCCACGGCCCAGGAACAGTGCGTGATGTTTGTCAGAGAAATCTTCTGCCAGAGCTTCAATACGTTTGTCCTGAGACAGCATCTGCTCAATACGACTCGGCAGCGCCTGCAGACCATGCACGATGTCATGTTCAATGGAGGCATCCAGACCTTTCAGTCGAGACAATTTTGCCACCAGCATCAACAGCACAGTTAGCTGAGTGGTAAAGGCTTTGGTAGATGCCACGCCAATTTCAGTACCGGCATTGGTCATCAGCGCCAGATCGGATTCACGCACCAGAGAAGAACCAGGAACGTTACAGATTGCCAGCGAACCAAGGTAACCCAGCTCTTTCGACAGACGCAGGCCAGCCAGGGTATCTGCCGTTTCACCGGACTGCGACAGAGTGATCATCAGACTGTTACGACGCACGGCTGATTTGCGATAGCGGAATTCAGAGGCGATTTCGACGTCGCACGGAATGCCTGCCAGCGATTCAAACCAGTAGCGGGAAACCATACCAGAATTGTAAGAAGTGCCACAGGCGAGGATCTGAATATGCTCAACCTTCGACAGCAGTTCATCGGCATTCGGGCCCAGCTCGCTTAGATCAACCTGACCGTGGTTAATACGTCCGGCGAGAGTGTTTTTGATCGCGTTAGGCTGTTCGTAGATCTCTTTCTGCATGTAGTGGCGGTAAATACCTTTATCGCCCGCGTCATATTGCAGATTGGATTCGATATCCTGACGTTTTACTTCCGCGCCAGATTTATCGAAGATGTTTACCGAACGGCGAGTGATTTCCGCAATATCGCCCTCTTCAAGGAAGATAAAACGGCGGGTCACCGGCAATAGTGCCAACTGGTCAGAAGCGATAAAGTTTTCGCCCATACCGAGGCCGATAACCAGCGGGCTACCGGAACGAGCCGCCAGCAAAGTATCCGGGTTGCGGGTGTCCATGATAACCGTACCGTAAGCGCCACGCAGTTGAGGGATAGCGCGCAGAACGGCCTCACGCAGAGTGCCGCCCTGTTTCAGTTCCCAGTTCACCAGGTGAGCAATCACTTCTGTGTCGGTTTCAGAAACGAAGGTATAGCCACGCGCTTTTAACTCTTCGCGCAGCGGTTCATGGTTTTCGATGATGCCGTTATGCACCACCACAATGTGTTCAGAAACATGCGGATGCGCATTCGCTTCTGAAGGTTCTCCGTGAGTCGCCCAGCGGGTGTGAGCAATACCGGTGCCGCCATGCAGAGGATGTTCTTCCGCTGCCTGGGCCAGCATCTGTACTTTACCGAGACGACGCAAGCGGGTCATATTTCCGTTTGCATCGACGACTGCCAAACCGGCAGAGTCATAACCACGGTATTCCAGACGACGTAAGCCTTCAAGAAGGATTTCAGCTACATCACGTTGCGCGATCGCGCCAACAATTCCACACATAGTTTTTAATTCCGATTGATATCGTTGTCGGTCAACCTGTATACCCGATTTTTCGGGCGCCCCGAGCCTTGTAGAGAGTGGGGTTATTTTTATAAGTACAACATATTGGGCGGGAGATTATGTTATCTCCTCATCCCTGGTGGCCGGATTACCCAGCCAGAATTACTTTTTCTTAACCGGACGACGCCAGCCTTCTTTTTGTGACTGCGGCACACGGCTGATTGCCAGGGCATTTTCACCAACATTGCGCGTTACGGTAGTACCCGCAGCAATGGTTGCGCCTTTACCAACCGTTACCGGTGCAACAAGTTGGGTGTCAGAACCGACAAATACATCGTCGCCAATAATGGTTTTAAATTTATTCGCACCGTCGTAGTTGCAGGTAATAGTTCCCGCGCCGATGTTAACGTTATCGCCGATTTCCGCATCGCCCAGGTAAGTCAGATGACCGGCTTTCGAGCCTTTACCCAGACGCGCCTTTTTCATCTCAACAAAGTTACCGACGTGTGCGCCTTCCAGCAGTTCTGCACCAGGGCGCAGACGGGCAAACGGGCCAATGGTACAGGCCGCCGCCAGATTCGCATCTTCCACGACTGTATATGGGCTGATTTCGCAATCATCGCCAATCACGCTGTTTTTAATCACGCAACCAGTGCCAATTTTCACGCGATTGCCGAGAGTAACATTACCCTCGATGATAACGTTAGTATCAATTTCAACATCGCGCCCGTGAGTAAGCGTACCGCGCAGATCAAAACGAGCCGGATCGCGCAGCATAACTCCCGCCAGCAGCAATTTTTCTGCCTGTTCGGACTGATAAACGCGCTCCAGACGGGAGAGTTGCAGACGGTTATTTACACCTTCGACTTCGCTTAAACGCTGCGGATGTACAGCGACGATTTCACGTCCTTCCTGATACGCCAGGGCAATAATGTCGGTGATGTAGTACTCGCCCTGAGCATTATTATTGGTCAGCTTCGCCAGCCAGCGTTTCATATCTGCACCGTTGGCGATCAGAATACCGGTGTTGATCTCCTGGATTTGACGCTGCTCATCGGTAGCATCTTTATGCTCAACAATGCCGGTAACTTTGCCATTCTCACGGGTAATGCGACCATAACCGGTTGGATCATCCAGTTTCACTGTCAGCAGACCAATCCCACCCTGCGGTTTTGCATCACGCAGACGCTGGAGTGTTTCGACCGAGATCAGCGGCACATCGCCGTAGAGCATTAAAATGTCTTCATCATCGGCAAAGAAAGGTGCAGCCTGCTGCATTGCATGACCGGTGCCCAGTTGCTCGGCCTGAAGCACCCAGTTCAGGTTGTCATCTTTCAGCGACTGTTTAAGCAGATCGCCACCGTGACCGTAAACCAGGTGAACGTGTGCTGCGCCTAATTCATTCGCAGCATCAATGACATGCTGAACCATCGCTTTCCCGGCAAGGGTATGCAGCACTTTTGGAATATCAGAATACATGCGAGTGCCTTTGCCTGCTGCAAGGATCACTACGCTCATAGCATTATTCAACATACGCGTCCTGACTGTAATTTGAGAACGAATTTAAACCGCTTCACATTGAAAAAACTACATTTTTTTCATCGTGAAATGGACAGAGGATAAATTGCGCAATAAAGGATTATCCCCACTGACGAAAACATCATTTTCGACCATTGGCGCGCCTTTTGTCTGCATAAAAGTAAGATAGCACCTTCATTTAAGCGTCAGCATGATGTTTTTGCTCTTATTTCGATCAATGAATAAACGAGAAAACAAGCAAAGAATTTCGCTGGTTTATATAAGAAGAGTTAATCGCGGAACATGAATGACCACAGCACAAATCCTGCTGTACTGCTATCCAGATGAAAATATGCGCAGCGCACGCAATAAAAAAGCCAGCCTGTTTCCAGACTGGCTTTGTGCTTTTCAAGCCGGTGTTACATCGCTTTTTTGGTCAACTCGATAACGCGCAGCTGCGCGATCGCTTTGGCCAGTTCCGCAGACGCCTGAGCGTAATCTACGTCGCCGTGAGAGCTGCTAATGTGCTCTTCAGCCTTACGTTTCGCTTCCATGGCTCGCGCTTCGTCGAGATCCTGGCCGCGAATTGCGGTGTCGGCCAGAACGGTCACGTTGCCAGGCTGCACTTCAAGAATGCCGCCAGACAGATAGATAAACTCTTCGTGACCGTGCTGTTTCACGATGCGAATCATACCAGGCTTAATGGCGGTGAGCAGCGGTGCGTGGCCAGGGTAGATCCCCAGTTCACCTTCGCTACCCGTTACCTGGATTTTCTCGACCAGACCAGAGAACATTTGTTGCTCTGCGCTGACGACGTCCAGGTGGTAAGTCATTGCCATATCACCCTCCGATTAAGGCGTTAAAGTTTTTTGGCTTTTTCCACTGCTTCTTCGATGGAACCGACCATGTAGAACGCCTGCTCCGGCAGGTGATCGTATTCGCCTTCCATGATGCCTTTAAAGCCACGGATGGTGTCTTTCAGGGAGACGTATTTACCCGGAGAACCGGTGAATACTTCTGCCACGAAGAACGGCTGGGACAGGAAACGCTGGATCTTACGAGCGCGCGCTACCACCAGTTTGTCTTCTTCAGACAGTTCATCCATACCCAGGATGGCGATGATGTCTTTCAGTTCCTGATAACGTTGCAGGATGGACTGAACGCCACGAGCGGTGTCGTAGTGTTCCTGACCAACTACCAGCGGATCCAGCTGACGGCTGGTGGAGTCCAGCGGGTCAACGGCCGGGTAGATACCCAGAGATGCGATCTGACGGCTCAGTACCACGGTTGCGTCAAGGTGAGCAAAGGTGGTTGCTGGGGATGGGTCAGTCAAGTCATCCGCAGGTACGTATACCGCCTGAACGGAGGTGATAGAACCGGTTTTGGTGGAGGTGATACGTTCCTGCAGAACACCCATCTCTTCCGCCAGGGTCGGCTGATAACCTACCGCTGAAGGCATACGACCCAGCAGTGCGGATACTTCCGTACCGGCCAGGGTGTAACGATAGATGTTGTCAACAAACAGCAGAACGTCACGACCTTCGTCACGGAATTTCTCAGCCATGGTCAGGCCGGTCAGAGCAACGCGCAGACGGTTTCCCGGCGGCTCGTTCATCTGGCCATACACCAGGGATACTTTGTCGATAACGTTGGAGTCGGTCATTTCGTGGTAGAAGTCGTTACCCTCACGAGTACGTTCACCTACGCCCGCAAACACAGAGTAACCGGAGTGCTCGATCGCGATGTTACGAATCAGCTCCATCATGTTTACGGTTTTACCTACACCCGCACCACCGAACAGACCAACTTTACCGCCCTTAGCGAACGGACACATCAGGTCGATAACTTTGATACCGGTTTCCAGCAGTTCCTGAGAGTTTGACAGCTCTTCGTAGGAAGGTGCTGCGCGGTGAATCGCCCAACGCTCTTCTTCACCGATCTCGCCTTTCATGTCGACCGGTTCGCCCAGTACGTTCATGATACGACCCAGAGTCGCTTTACCTACCGGGACTTCGATCGGGTGTTCGAGGTCTTTTACATCCAGACCGCGACGCAGACCGTCGGAGGAACCCATTGCGATGGTACGCACGATACCGCCGCCGAGCTGCTGCTGAACTTCCAGCACCAGACGCTCATTACCATTTTGCACCTCAAGAGCATCGTACACGCGCGGTACGGCATCCTGAGGGAATTCGACGTCAACTACGGCGCCGATTACCTGGACAATCTTTCCAGTAGCCATCTTAAATCCTCTACGAAATAACCTGTTTAAACCGCGGCGGCCCCCGAGACGATCTCGGTGAGTTCCTGAGTAATGCTGGCCTGACGAGCTTTGTTGTATACCAACTGCAGCTCTTTAATCAGGCTGCCGCCATTGTCGGTCGCGGCTTTCATCGCCACCATACGGGCGGCCTGCTCGCTGGCCAGGTTTTCAACCACGCCCTGATAAACCTGAGATTCGACATAACGACGCAGCAGGGTATCCAGCAACGCCTTCGGATCGGGTTCGTACAGGTAATCCCAGGATTTGTGTTTCAGATCATCATCATCTGACGCCGGTAACGGCAGCAGCTGGCTGATAGTCGGAACCTGAGACATGGTGTTAATAAATTTGTTGCTGACAATGTAAAGCTTGTCCAGACGGCCTTCATCGTAGGCCTGCAACATCACTTTTACCGGACCGATCAGTTCGGACAGGGAAGGGTTATCCCCCATGCCGGTGACCTGGGCAACAACATTGCCGCCCACGGAGTTGAAGAACGACACGCCTTTCGAGCCGATCATTGCGAGGTCGCATTGAACGCCTTTGTCGGTCCAGGTCTTCATTTCCGCCAGCAGTTTTTTGAACAGGTTAATGTTCAAACCACCGCACAAACCACGGTCGGTCGACACCACCAGGTAGCCCACGCGTTTAACGTCGCGGTCTTCCAGGTATGGGTGCTTATATTCCAGATTACCGTGTGCAAGGTGACCAATCACTTTGCGCATGGTTTCTGCATAAGGACGGCTGGCCGCCATGCGATCCTGCGATTTACGCATTTTGGAAGCGGCGACCATCTCCATCGCTTTAGTGATCTTTTGCGTGTTCTGGACGCTTGCGATCTTACTACGTATCTCTTTTGCGCCGGCCATGAGCTTCTCCTCAATGCCTTGCGGCCTGCCCTAAGGCAAGCCGCCAGACGTTACCAGGATTGGGTTGCTTTGAAGGAATCGAGGATGCCTTTCAGCTTGCCTTCGATTTCGTCGTTGTAGCCACCGGTCTGGTTGATCTCTTGCATCAACGGAGCGTGATCACGGTCGACGTAAGCCAGCAGAGCGGCTTCGAAGCTGCCGATTTTCGACAGTTCAACATCCGCCAGGTAACCACGTTCTGCTGCGAACAGAACCAGAGACTGTTGCGCTACGGACATCGGCGCATACTGTTTCTGTTTCAGCAGTTCGGTCACTTTCTGACCGTGGTCAAGCTGCTTACGTGTTGCATCGTCAAGGTCGGATGCAAACTGAGAGAACGCTGCCAGTTCACGATACTGTGCCAGAGCGGTACGGATACCACCGGACAGTTTTTTCATGATCTTGGTCTGTGCTGCACCACCAACACGGGATACGGAAATACCCGGGTTAACCGCAGGACGAATACCGGCGTTGAACAGGTTGGTTTCCAGGAAGATCTGACCATCGGTAATGGAGATTACGTTGGTCGGAACGAACGCAGAAACGTCACCCGCCTGAGTTTCGATAATCGGCAGCGCGGTCAGAGAACCGGTTTTCCCTTTCACTTCACCTTTGGTGAAGGCTTCAACGTATTCGGCGTTAACACGCGCAGCACGCTCCAGCAGACGAGAGTGGAGGTAGAATACGTCGCCCGGGAATGCTTCACGTCCTGGCGGACGACGGAGCAGCAGGGAGATCTGACGGTAAGCAACAGCCTGTTTAGACAGGTCATCGTAAATGATCAGCGCATCTTCGCCACGGTCACGGAAGTATTCGCCCATTGCACAACCGGCATACGGTGCCAGGTATTGCAGTGCTGCGGATTCAGACGCGGTTGCTACCACAACAATGGTGTTAGCCAGTGCGCCGTGCTCTTCCAGTTTACGTACCACGTTAGAAATGGTGGACGCTTTCTGGCCGATAGCGACATAGATACATTTGATACCGGAATCGCGCTGGTTGATGATCGCGTCGATTGCCAGTGCGGTTTTACCGGTCTGACGGTCACCGATGATCAATTCACGCTGACCACGACCGATTGGGATCATGGAGTCAACGGCTTTATAACCAGTCTGTACAGGCTGATCTACGGACTGACGTTCGATAACGCCTGGAGCGATTGCTTCTACAGCAGAGAAGCCGTCGTGATCCAGCGGACCTTTACCGTCGATTGGCGCACCCAGGGTGTTAACCACACGACCCAGCAGGCCACGACCAACCGGAACTTCCAGGATACGACCAGTACACTTAACTTTCATGCCTTCGGCAAGGTCAGCGTACGGACCCATAACTACCGCACCTACAGAGTCGCGCTCGAGGTTCAGTGCGATAGCGTAACGGTTACCCGGCAGGGAGATCATTTCACCCTGCATACAATCGGCCAGGCCGTGGATGCGGATAACACCGTCACTTACAGAAACAATAGTACCTTCGTTGTGAGCTTCACTCACAACATTGAACTGAGCAATGCGCTGCTTGATCAGTTCGCTGATTTCGGTGGAATTCAGTTGCATGCTCCAGTCCCCTTAAGACTGCAAGACGTCTGCAAGGCGCTCAAGACGACCGCGTACGCTGCCATCAATGACCATATCACCCGCTCGGATGATAACGCCTGCCATTACAGACTTATCGATTTTGCAATTCAGCTTAACTTTGCGTGACAGACGTTTTTCCATCGCAGCAGAAATTTTCGCGAGCTGTTGTTCACTCAGTGCGGCAGCGGAAATGACGTCTACCTCAGCGGTAGCCTCACTCACGGCACGCAGGTGAATAAACTGCTCCAGAACATCCGGGAGCGCGTTAAGACGACCATTTTCAGCCATAACCCGAATCAGGTTCTGACCGTTTTCGTCCAGTTGCTCACCACAAACTGCGATAAACGACTCGGCGAGCGTTTCTGGCGCCAGTGCGCCAGAGAGAAGCTCTGCCATCTGTTCGTTTTTGGTTACCTCGGCGGCAAACGCCAGCATGTCCTGCCAGCGTTCTACACTTTGGTGTTCGACGGCAAAGTCAAAAGCTGCTTTGGCGTAGGGGCGAGCTACCGTAATAAATTCAGACATCAGCCCCTCCCTCCTTACAGTTCAGCGACAAGTTTATCCACGATGTCGCTGTTAGCAGCTTCATCCACGGAACGTTCGATGATCTTCTCGGCGCCAGCAACAGCCAGGATAGCAACTTGCTTACGCAGCTCTTCACGGGCACGTTTACGCTCGGCTTCAATTTCCGCCTGCGCCTGAGCCACGATTTTAGTACGTTCCTGTTCTGCCTCAGCTTTCGCTTCGTCCAGAATCTGCGAGCGGCGTTTGTTCGCCTGCTCGATGATTACCTGGGCTTCCGCTTTCGCTTTTTTCAGCTGGTCGGTCGCGCTGGCCTTTGCAAGGTCAAGGTCCTTGTGTGCTCGTTCTGCGGAAGCAAGACCGTCAGCAATTTCTTTTTGACGTTTTTCGATGGCAGCCATTAATGGCGGCCATACGTACTTCATGCAGAACAGAACGAACAGGACAAACGCGATGGCCTGGCCGAGGATTGTTGCGTTAAGATTCACAGCACAATGCCTCTATTTAGTTAACGTTCTGATATTGCTCTTTAAATAAAAGCAACGCTTACTACGCGACAGCGAACATCACGTACAGACCCAGACCTACAGCGATCATCGGGATAGCATCCACCAGACCCATAACGATAAAGAACTGAGTACGCAGCAGAGGAATCAGATCAGGTTGACGCGCTGCGCCTTCCAGGAATTTACCCCCGAGGATGCCGATACCGATCGCAGCACCGATTGCCGCCAGACCCATCATCACAGCGGCAGCCATGTACAGCAGATCCATATTCAGGTTTTCCATGACAGTCTCCAGTTTGTTTCAGTTAAAACGTAGTAGTGTTGGTAAATTAATGTTCTTCAGACGCCATCGACAGATAGACGATCGTCAGAACCATGAAGATGAAGGCTTGCAGCGTAATGATCAGGATGTGGAAAATGGCCCACGGCACATTCAGGATCCACTGTGACCACCACGGCAACAGACCAGCAATCAGAATGAAAATCAGCTCACCGGCGTACATGTTACCGAACAGTCGCAAACCGAGTGAAACTGGTTTGGACAGCAGGCTTACCCCTTCAAGGATTAAGTTGACAGGAATGAACGCCCAGTGATTGAACGGCTGCAGCGTCAACTCTTTCGTGAAGCCGCCGATGCCTTTCATTTTGATGCTGTAGAACAGAATCAGGATAAATACGCCCAGAGCCATAGACAGCGTTACGTTCACGTCCGCAGACGGAACCACACGCAGTGCAGGCAAACCGATCCAGTGTTCTGCGATATACGGCAGCAGATCGATAGGCAGTAAGTCCATCAGGTTCATCAGGAATACCCAAACGAAGATCGTCAGGGCCAGCGGTGCAATCAGCTTGCTTTTGCCATGGTACATGTCTTTCACGCTACCATTAACAAAGCCGATTACCAGCTCAATCGCGGTCTGAAACTTACCTGGTACGCCGCTGGTCGCCTTTTTGGCGACGCTACGGAACATAAGCAGGAACAACAGACCCAGCACCACCGAGAAGAACATGGAGTCAATATTGATTGTCCAGAAGGTGGCTGGGGGGTTTTGTGGATCCACCAGCGAGAATGTACGCAGGTCCAGCTGAAGGTTATTCAGGTGGTGTCCTATGTAATCCTGCGGCGTCATATTTTCTGAAGCCATGATGCCTTTTACCCTTTGTTGTTAATTACAGCCGGTGCCAGTATCTGAACCACCAGCACCAAAACCCACGTAACGATCAGCGGCAAGAATACCGCCTTTAAAACCGCCAACGCCACCACCAGTAACACCAACATCGCCAGAACTTTGAAAGCTTCGCCAAATGCGAATGTCCAGGCCACCCGGCCTTTCGCTGGTGTATGCGCCTGGTGACGCCAGGCAAATATCATAAACAAAACGTTAGGCAGAAAGACTGCCAGGCCTCCGCTTAATGCAGAGACGCCCCAGAAGGGGTCTTTGAGGCTGAACAGCAATCCACTTGCTATCACCACCAGTAACTGAACGAGCAGAAGCTTCCGAGCAACGTTTCGACTCACGAGCGACACAGACATCACGTTTTTCACTCCTGCTCCCTTCGAGGTATGCCGCGTGTCGTATAAAACTTTCTTTAAGGCTTAGAGTCAAGCATCAAAAAGCGGTCAAATTATACGGTGCGCCCCCGTGATTTCAAACAATAAGTAGCCAAAAGGTGAATAAATGTTTAAATATTTTTCCAGTGCATACAATTGCGACTTTTCTGCTAACCATGCCAGATCATGAAAAACTGTAAATAACGCGTAAACACTGGTGGTAAAGCGTGCTTCAGATCACAGATTGAGCATGTTCGCGCACAGCATATTTATTTACTTGGCAAATGATGCCATTGCAAGTTTCTGATATTTCAGTCTAAAAACAGATACTGTTTTCATAAATAGCATTTACACAACAAAAACCAGACATTGACATTCTTAATAAAATTTTAACAGCAAATTATGGTTCTTAGCGCCGATTTTTAGCAGACTGATATTTTCACCGATGACTTATTTTCTGCTTACCCAAAAAAGCCACGTTAGTTCATTGATGCGAAATGGTAAACGTGGCGTTAAATGTAACCAGTTATATCAGTAAAAAACCTGGTCGTTGTTAACAGTCAAACCGATAAATTTTTTATGATTTTTTTGATAAAAATTAAATTTTATTTGCTTTAATCACAACCAAATGGCGTTCGCCATCCAGAGCAGGAACCTGAAGTTTAACCACTGATTCAACCTGATATTCTGCGGGCAATAGGGCTATTTCATCTTCCGGCATTTGTCCTTTCAGCGCATAGAAACGGCCTTGCTCGCCAGGAAGATGATGACACCAGCTCACCATATCGTTCAGAGAGGCAAAAGCACGGCTAATTACACCATCAAACGGTGGCTCTGACGGAAACTCCTCTACCCTACTCTGTACCGGCTCAATGTTCTCAAGTTTCAATTCATGTTGAACCTGGCGCAGGAAACGCACGCGTTTACCGAGGCTATCCAGTAGTGTGAAGTGGGCGTCAGGGCGTACGATAGATAGAGGAATGCCGGGCAGACCCGGGCCGGTGCCGACATCAATAAAACGTTCACCTTGCAGATAAGGTGCGACGACAATGCTGTCCAGAATATGGCGTACCAGCATCTCATTAGGATCGCGCACCGAAGTCAGGTTGTACGCCTTGTTCCATTTGTGCAGCATATTTACGTAGGCAATAAGCTGATTTTTCTGGTGATCGGTAAGCGAAATTCCTGCGTCTTTCAGCAGTGAGGAGAGTTTGTTGAGCACGGTGATTACCTGTTCTTGATACGTTGCCTGGTAAGCAGGTGCTTACCAGGCATTTTTAATGCGTTATGCGCTACGACGCAGCATACCTTGTTTTTTCAGCCATACCAGAAGAATGGAGATAGCCGCAGGCGTGACGCCAGAAATACGCGAAGCCTGACCGATAGAGGCCGGTTTGTGATCGTTGAGTTTGGCGATCACTTCGTTAGAAAGACCGGATACCTGGCGGTAATCCAGCGTCGCAGGCAGCAAGGTATTCTCGTTACGCAGCTGCTTTTCGATCTCATCTTGCTGGCGCGCAATATAACCTTCGTATTTAACCTGAATCTCAACCTGTTCCGCCGCCTGTTCGTCTGTCAACGCAGGGGCAAACGGCGTCAGCGTGGTTAATTTTTCATAAGTCATTTCCGGACGACGCAGCAGATCTTCACCACTGGCTTCACGGGAAAGCGGCGCAGTCAGGTGAGCATTCACTTCGGCTGCAACGTCCGCTGACGGCGTTACCCAGGTCGATTTCAGACGCTGACGCTCACGCTCGATATTCTCAAGTTTCTCGTTAAAGCGCGCCCAACGTTCGTCATCCACCAGGCCCAGTTCACGACCGATTTCAGTCAAACGCAGATCCGCATTATCTTCGCGCAGCATCAGACGATATTCTGCGCGCGAGGTAAACATACGATACGGTTCTTTGGTTCCTAAAGTGCACAGGTCATCGACCAGTACGCCAAGGTAAGCCTGGGAACGTGCAGGCGCCCAGCCTTCTTTGTCGGCAGACAGTCGAGCGGCGTTAAGACCGGCCAGCAAACCTTGCGCAGCGGCTTCTTCGTAACCGGTAGTGCCGTTAATCTGACCAGCAAAGAACAGCCCCTGGATAAACTTGCTCTCCAGCGTCGGTTTCAGGTCGCGAGGATCGAAGAAGTCATACTCAATGGCATAACCCGGACGCACGATCTTCGCGTTTTCCATCCCCTGCATGGAGCGGACGATTTGCATCTGCACATCGAACGGCAGGCTGGTGGAGATACCGTTCGGATAAATTTCGTTAGACGTCAGCCCTTCCGGTTCAAGGAAGATCTGATGCTGATTTCTGTCGGCGAAGCGCATGACTTTGTCTTCGATCGACGGACAGTAGCGTGGGCCAACACCTTCAATCACTCCGGCATACATTGGACTACGATCGAGGTTACTGCGGATCACGTCATGAGTTTTCTCGTTGGTATGGGTGATATAGCACGGCACCTGCAGTGGATGCTGCGCTGCGTTGCCCATAAACGAGAACACCGGCATTGGGTTATCGCCATGCTGTTGCGCCAGCACACTGAAATTGATGGTGCGGGCGTCAATACGCGGCGGCGTCCCTGTTTTCAGACGACCAACGCGCAGTGGCAGTTCACGCAAACGGCGAGAAAGCGGAATGGAAGGCGGATCTCCAGCACGACCACCGCTGTAATTATCCAGACCGATATGAATCTTGCCGTCAAGGAAAGTGCCTACAGTGAGCACGACAGCCTTAGCACGGAATTTCAACCCCATTTGGGTGACAGCACCGACCACGCGATCATTTTCGACAATAAGATCCTCAACCGCCTGCTGGAAGATCATCAGGTTTGGTTGATTCTCAAGTGCAGTGCGTACCGCCTGACGGTACAGCACACGATCCGCCTGTGCTCGGGTTGCACGAACCGCCGGTCCTTTGCTGGCGTTTAGTATCCTAAACTGGATACCCGCCTGGTCGATCGCTTTTGCCATCAGACCGCCGAGTGCATCCACTTCTTTTACCAGATGTCCCTTCCCAATACCGCCGATTGCCGGGTTGCAGCTCATCTGTCCCAGAGTGTCGATATTGTGTGTCAAAAGCAGAGTCTGTTGACCCATACGCGCCGCAGCCATCGCGGCCTCGGTGCCTGCATGACCCCCGCCAATGATGATGACGTCAAAAGGATCCGGATAAAACATGGTGATTGCCTCGCATAACGCGGTATGAAAATGGATTGAAGCCCGGGCCGTGGATTCTACTCAACTTTGCCTGCTTGAGAAAGACCTGGGATCCTGGGTATTAAAAAGAAGATCTTTTTATTTAGAGATCTGTTCTATTGTGATCTCTTATTAGGATCGCACTGCCCTGTGGATAACAAGGATCCGACTTTTAAGATCAACAACCTGGAAAGGATCATTAACTGTGAATGATCGGTGATCTTGGACCGTATAAGCTGGGATCAGAATGAGGGGTTATGCACAACTCAAAAACTGAACAACAGTTGTTCTTTGGATAACTACCGGTTGATCCAAGCTTCCTGACAGAGTTATCCACAGTAGATCGCACGATCTGTATACTTATTTGAGTAAATTAATCCACGATCCCAGCCATTCTTCTGCCGGATCTTCCGGAATGTCGTGATCAAGGATGTTGATCTTCAGTGTTTCGCCCATCTGTTTCGCACCGGAATTTTTGAGTTCTGCCTCGAGTTTATCGATCGCACCACAAAAAGTGTCGTATTCACGACTGCCAATACCGATTGCGCCAAAGCGTACCGCAGAAAGATCGGGTTTTTGTTCCAGCAACGCTTCATAGAAAGGAGAAAGGTTGTCCGGAATATCTCCGGCACCGTGGGTAGAACTGATAATCAGCCAGATCCCGGAGGCAGATAAATCTTCTAACAACGGACCATGCAGCGTTTCGGTGGTAAAACCCGCCTCTTCCAGCTTTTCTGCCAGGTGTTCTGCTACATATTCGGCACCGCCCAGGGTGCTGCCGCTGATAAGAGTGATATCTGCCATAAACCGCCACCTTTATTAAGAGTGGCGTATTGTACGCTGTGAACGCGCTGGGATCTACCTGTGGAAAAGTATGGGATTAAAAAAGCTGATCATGGCTTGATGGTACGCATGATCGGGTTCTGCAGGACGATCAGTGTTTCGGTGGACTGAATTTCATCAATTGTTTGGATCTTGTTGATAAGTACATGCTGGAGAGCATCGATCGAACGGCACATCACTTTTATAAAGATGCTGTAGTGGCCGGTTGTGTAATAGGCTTCAGTAACTTCATCAAGGCTTTCCAGCTTTGCCAGCGCGGAAGGGTAGTCTTTGGCGCTCTTTAATATAATGCCGATAAAGCAGCCTACGTCATAACCAAGCTGCTTCGGGCTGACGTCGATACGCGCACCGGTAATGATCCCCGCCTGCTTCATTTTCTCTACACGAACGTGAATCGTCCCCGGGCTGACGCCAAATTGTTTCGCCAGTTCAGCGTAAGCGGTGCGCGCATTGCCCATTAATGCTTCCAGGATGCCACGGTCCAGATTGTCGATCAGATAATTTTCCATAGGATTTTCTTATTCATATTGATGATTCATTCTATTTTAGTCTTCTTTTTTAATGAATCAAAAGTGAGTAAGGCTTTTTATTGAATGATTATTGCATGTGTGCTGGTTTTTGTTGCTTAATCATACGCAACAGGACGCAGGAGTATAAAAAATGAAAACCGCTTACATTGCCAAACAACGTCAAATTAGCTTCGTGAAATCTCACTTTTCTCGTCAACTGGAAGAACGCTTAGGGCTGATTGAAGTCCAGGCGCCAATCCTTAGTCGTGTGGGGGATGGCACGCAGGATAACTTGTCGGGCTGTGAAAAAGCGGTACAGGTAAAAGTGAAAGCTCTGCCTGATGCCCAGTTCGAAGTGGTTCATTCACTGGCGAAGTGGAAACGTCAGACGTTAGGGCAACACGACTTCAGCGTGGGCGAAGGGCTGTACACGCACATGAAAGCCCTTCGCCCCGATGAAGACCGTCTTTCTCCGTTGCACTCGGTCTATGTAGACCAGTGGGACTGGGAACGCGTAATGGGCGACGGCGAGCGTCAATTCTCGACTCTGAAAAGCACGGTAGAGGCGATCTGGGCGGGAATTAAAGCAACCGAAGCTGCGGTTAGCGAAGAGTTTGGCCTGGCACCGTTCCTGCCGGATCAGATCCACTTCGTACACAGCCAGGAATTACTGTCTCGTTATCCGGATCTCGATGCCAAAGGGCGTGAGCGGGCGATTGCGAAAGATCTTGGCGCGGTATTCCTTGTCGGGATTGGCGGCAAGTTGAGTGATGGTCATCGTCACGACGTGCGCGCACCGGATTATGATGACTGGAGCACCCCGTCAGAACTGGGCCATGCGGGTCTGAACGGCGATATTCTGGTGTGGAACCCGGTGCTGGAAGATGCGTTTGAACTTTCTTCAATGGGGATTCGCGTAGATGCTGACACGCTGAAGCACCAACTGGCGCTAACTGGTGATGAAGATCGTCTGCAACTAGAGTGGCATCAGGCGCTGCTGCGCGGTGAAATGCCGCAGACTATCGGCGGCGGTATCGGCCAGTCTCGTTTGACCATGCTACTGCTGCAACTGCCGCATATCGGCCAGGTTCAGTGTGGCGTTTGGCCAGCGGCAGTTCGTGAGAGCGTCCCTTCTCTGCTGTAATAATTTATCGCCGCCAGCGTCTGAGCAGGCGGCTTCGCATCCCGGTATCAAAACGCCAGATATGATCGAAAATGCGCATGATGCCGGGTTTGCCGTGTGCCGACATCGCCACGGCATGAAAGCGATGCTGATGTACCCGCTGCAACTCTTTCACTTTACTCGTCACGTCGTCAGGCAACCGCTGGGCGATAAAATCAGAAATCACCACCGCATCGGCGTCAAACCATTCCCGGCTTTGCAAGCGTTCCATAATGGCGCGAAAACAACTGGCAAGATCGGTGCCGCCACGAAACTGCTGGCTTAAAAAGCGAATCGCTTGTTCGATGCCTTGTGAGCCTGAAAGCTCATAACGGACAATCTCGGTGGAAAATAACATAATAAAGCAGCGCCGGTTTTCAGCGAGGGCAATGCGCATCAATGCCAGGCAGAATGCTTTCGCACACTGTTCATTAAAGCCGCCCATTGAGCCGGAAGTATCCACGCAGACAATAAACGGCCCGCGCGGCTGTTCGTCGTAATCTTTATGTACCACCGGGCGTTCGATCACTTTTTCACGCCACGATTCACCGTGCAGACGATAGGTAAGCAACTGCTTTTCCACCAGCCGACGGTAAAACTCATACTCCAGTTCAGTTATCCCAAGCGTAGCCAGTTCCGGCGGCAGAAGGCGTAAAATATCATCGCTTTGTTGCAGACCATCAACCTGCTCAGGAACGGTCGCCGGTTCGCGCACCATAGTGCGGAAGGTTTCCATCTGCGCATCGTTGCGTGGTATCGATTTGGCTTCCCGCGAACGCCCGAGCTGTTCCGCCAGGCGCTTCAGTTCCGGCTGTTCGTTAAGAAATTCACCGTATTTTACAATTAACTGATAGTCGCCACGTTTAAGCTGACCGGCGCTCATATCCCACAGACGACCGGCTGCGGTGTTGTTTTCTGCCAGAATCGGTTCAAGCTGCCCACTTAGCGTCATGCGTTCCTGAACTTCACTCAACAGTTGTTCGCGTTCTTCTTCTAATAACTGTTGATTTAACGTCGTCGCTTGCACTATCAGACTTAAGCGCCAACGCTGGAGAAAAAGCGTGTGTAATGCCGGAGTGATCGTGCCGTTGGCATCAACCAACTGCTGGGCTTGTTCGGCCCACGGGGAATTCAGTCGATGCAGTAAGTCCAGTATCTGCGGTAGTTGCACAATAAATTGCGGCGTGGAAAGAAGCTGGCTTTGCTGATAGCACATGACCTCTTCCGTGAACTCCTGCGGGACTCGGGCATCTTTCAGCCGACTGCGCAGCGCCTCACGCCAGCGGGGAATATCATCAGTGATTGCCGCCTTCAGTCGTGGGAATTTTTCAAAGAAGACAGCCAACTGCGGTGAGGCCAACAGAGCGATGATCATCTCTTCGATCAATCCCTCTTCGCTGACGGCCAGCATCACATTGAGCGTATCCAGTGTTAGCATTGTTGCGCCTGGCGAATCTGGGTGCCGACATCCTGTAGGCTGGCTTCAATGCGACCTAACCAGTCGCTATGGATAAACAGACATTTTTGCTGTTCGCTGAATAAGGCGTGTTGCTTGCGCCAGTCGCTTTCAAGCTCTTCCAGTTGTTGTTTTATTTCACCAGGCAGACCTTCAGCCGATGAACCGGGAAGCGCCAGCGTACTGCCTTGTAAACTCACATCGCGTACAACCAGATGTTGGGCGCTATCAACTTCCAGATTCAGTTTCTGGGCAAAGCCGATACCGTTCAGTTTGCCGCGAATTTCACCACCTTTATTCAGCCACTGTTCCAGTGCGCTACGCTCAAAAGCGATATGAACAACTTCCATATCATGCAATTTTAATGGTTTTTGCAGCAACAGGGTCAGCGTGGAAGCAGCAACGTCGGCAGGAAGTTGATACTGTGGGCGACGGCTGAACATGCCACCCTGACGAATCACCGTAAAGGCCGTTTTATCGCTTTGTTGCTGTTGGAGTTGCAGGCGACGCTGCACAATTGCACTCAGTCGCGTCAGCATTTCCTGTTGCTGCCACGCATGACTGGTCATCAATACGTCAATTTGTTGTTGAATTAAATTCAGACTTTGGGCGTCGTACCACAGGCAATCTTTCAGCAAGATGAGATCAATCGGGACAACCGCGCTGCGACCGCTAAAAAAGGCGCTGGCCTGCAATAAGCGGATCGCTTTTTTCCAGCGACGGTCAGAGACATAAGGCGCATCCGGTAATTTATCCAGTTGCTGGCGCAGCATAAAAATCAGCTCAAATACATGATCGGGCAGCGTAATTTCACCAATCTCTTTCTGCCAGCGTTCGTATTCTTCATCCGTGACCTGCAAGGATGGTGGAACGGGATTGTCGTTTTCATCCTGTTGGCTGGTCAGCATGGAGCGAAAATTCGTTTTATCCTGCACTTTATCTAACCACAGACGAATCAGCATACGGTCATATAACGCTTCCAGGCTGCTGTCTGCTTCTGGCAGTTCGTTGGAGGCCGCCACCAGCAGGCGCATAGGGATTTTTTCAACATGTGCGCCGTTGCGGAAGTGGCGTTCATTAATAGCGGTTAGTAGGGTATTAAGAATCGCTGGCCCGGCTTTCCAGATCTCATCAAGAAAGACGATTTCCGCTTCCGGCAGGTAGCCGCTGGTTAAACGCTCATAGCGGCCTTCATCTTTTAACGCCTGAATAGAAAGGGGGCCAAAAACTTCTTCCGGTGTGGAGAAGCGGGTCATCAGATATTCAAACGCGCGCGCATTCTGGAAGGCGAATTTTAAGCGCCGGGCGATTAAACTTTTAGCAATACCTGGTGGGCCAAGCAGGAATACGCTTTCACCACTTAATGCCGCTAACAAACACAGGCGGATGGCGTGGCTACGTTCATAAAGCCCTTTTTCAAGCGAACTGCTTAGACGGGAAATTCTTTCCGCTAATAAATGAGGGTGAGCCATAATGAAGTGGCGTCCTTTCGTCAAAAGTTCTGCGTAAACTGCGAGTATAGACGTTTCTTGCTGGTGGCAAAAATAGTCTCAAAGGAGGGCTATTTTTCTTTGAGCCAGGTTAATGTGGCCGCATTTAGGAGTACGATTTTGCCGTTAATCGTGCATACTGTGCGCTTTTTTGTGGGCCAAGGGACTACGCACACATTTCATATTTCAACGAAAGACTAGTCTATGAGCACTGATAATAAGCAATCGTTGCCCGCGATTACCCTCGCGGCGATTGGAGTTGTCTACGGCGATATTGGTACCAGCCCGTTATATACACTTCGTGAATGTTTGTCCGGCCAGTTTGGTTTTGGCGTTGAACGCGATGCCGTGTTTGGCTTTTTATCGCTGATCTTCTGGCTGCTAATCTTTGTGGTTTCCATTAAATATCTCACCTTCGTGATGCGGGCAGATAACGCCGGGGAAGGGGGCATACTGACATTGATGTCGCTTGCCGGGCGTAATACGTCGGCGCGAACGACATCAATGCTGGTGATTATGGGGCTAATCGGCGGCAGTTTCTTCTATGGTGAAGTTGTCATAACACCCGCTATTTCGGTGATGTCAGCCATTGAAGGTCTGGAAATCGTCGCCCCTCAGCTGGATACCTGGATAGTTCCCCTCTCAATCATCGTTCTCACTTTACTGTTTATGATTCAAAAGCATGGCACTGCCATGGTCGGTAAGTTGTTTGCGCCGATTATGCTGACCTGGTTTTTGATTCTGGCGGGGCTGGGGTTACGTAGCATTATTGCCAACCCTGAAGTGTTACATGCTTTAAATCCAATGTGGGCGGTGCATTTCTTCCTTGAATATAAAACCGTTTCCTTTATTGCGTTAGGTGCGGTGGTGCTGTCGATTACCGGTGTCGAGGCGCTGTATGCCGATATGGGGCACTTTGGTAAGTTCCCTATTCGCCTGGCGTGGTTCACCGTCGTATTGCCGTCTTTGACCCTTAACTACTTTGGGCAGGGGGCGCTGCTGTTAAAACACCCGGAAGCGATTAAGAACCCGTTCTTCCTGTTGGCTCCGGATTGGGCGCTGATCCCGCTACTGATCATCGCCGCACTGGCAACGGTGATTGCCTCGCAGGCGGTTATTTCTGGTGTTTTCTCATTGACGCGTCAGGCGGTACGTCTGGGATACTTGTCGCCGATGCGCATTATTCACACCTCTGAAATGGAGTCAGGGCAAATCTACATTCCGTTTGTGAACTGGATGCTCTATGTCGCAGTCGTGATTGTCATTGTCAGCTTTGAGCACTCCAGCAACCTGGCGGCGGCGTATGGAATTGCGGTGACCGGAACGATGGTGCTGACGTCTATTCTTTCAACCACCGTGGCGCGTCAGAACTGGCACTGGAATAAGTATTTTGTTGCGCTGATTTTGATTGCTTTCCTTTGTGTCGATATCCCTCTGTTTACCGCTAACCTCGATAAACTGCTTTCCGGCGGCTGGTTGCCTCTGAGCCTCGGCACGGTGATGTTTATCGTGATGACGACCTGGAAGAGCGAGCGTTTCCGCCTGCTGCGTCGGATGCACGAACATGGTAACTCTCTGGAAGCAATGATTGCTTCACTGGAGAAATCACCGCCTGTTCGCGTTCCCGGAACCGCTGTGTATATGTCGCGTGCAATTAATGTCATTCCCTTTGCGCTGATGCATAACCTTAAACATAACAAGGTGTTGCATGAGCGGGTTATTCTGTTAACTCTGCGTACTGAAGACGCGCCATATGTCCATAACGTCCGTCGGGTACAGATTGAACAATTGTCGCCCACTTTCTGGCGGGTGGTGGCAAGTTATGGTTGGCGAGAAACGCCAAACGTGGAAGAAGTTTTCCACCGCTGCGGTCTGGAAGGATTAAGTTGCCGGATGATGGAAACCTCCTTCTTTATGTCGCATGAATCACTGATCCTTGGCAAACGCCCGTGGTATTTGCGTCTGCGCGGCAAGCTGTACTTGCTGTTGCAACGTAATGCGCTGCGCGCGCCGGATCAGTTTGAAATCCCACCAAACCGGGTTATCGAATTGGGTACTCAGGTCGAAATCTAACGCCAGACGCCTCCTTTCTCCATAAGGGGGCGTTTTTTTTCATGGTTACTCACGATGTAAAACGTTTCGATGTTGATCACATTTCAGTAACGTCGTGATGGTTTTCCTTAATCAGTCGGGATTAAACTGCGGGTCAGCGAAACGTTTCGCTGATGGAGAAAAAAATGAAAAAAGGCGCCGTTCTTAATTCTGATATTTCGTCGGTGATCTCCTGCCTGGGGCATACCGATACGCTGGTGGTGTGTGATGCTGGTTTACCCATCCCCAAAAGTACAACGCGTATCGATATGGCATTAACCCAGGGTGTACCTTCTTTTATGCAGGTGCTGGGCGTCGTCACAAGTGAAATGCAGGTCGAGGCAGCCATTATCGCGGAAGAGATCAAACAACATAATCCGCAACTCCACGAAACGTTGCTCACTCACCTTGAGCAGCTGCAAAAACACCAGGGAAACACTATTGAAATTCGTTACACCACGCATGAACAATTCAAACAACAAACCGCAGAAAGTCAGGCGGTAATTCGCAGCGGAGAATGTTCTCCGTATGCGAATATCATTCTCTGTGCTGGCGTGACGTTCTGAGGCCGCCATGGAAGCATTACTACAGCTTAAAGGTATCGATAAAGCGTTTCCGGGCGTAAAAGCTCTCTCGGGAGCCGCGTTAAATGTCTATCCAGGTCGTGTGATGGCGCTGGTAGGCGAAAATGGTGCGGGTAAATCCACCATGATGAAAGTGCTGACCGGTATCTATACCCGTGATGCTGGTACGCTTTTATGGTTGGGTAAAGAGACTACTTTTACCGGGCCGAAATCCTCCCAGGAAGCCGGGATTGGGATTATCCACCAGGAACTGAACCTGATCCCGCAGTTGACCATTGCAGAAAACATTTTCCTCGGTCGTGAGTTTGTAAATCGCTTTGGCAAAATTGACTGGAAAACCATGTATGCCGAAGCGGATAAACTCTTAGCCAAACTTAACCTGCGGTTTAAAAGCGACAAGCTGGTGGGCGATCTTTCTATTGGCGACCAGCAGATGGTGGAAATTGCCAAAGTGCTGAGCTTTGAGTCGAAAGTCATCATTATGGATGAACCGACCGATGCGCTGACCGATACAGAAACAGAATCCCTGTTCCGCGTTATCCGCGAACTGAAATCGCAGGGGCGCGGCATTGTCTATATTTCCCACCGTATGAAAGAAATCTTCGAGATTTGCGATGACGTTACCGTTTTTCGTGATGGGCAATTTATTGCCGAGCGCGAAGTAGCGTCACTGACTGAAGATTCGCTGATTGAGATGATGGTGGGACGTAAGCTGGAAGATCAGTATCCACACCTGGACAAAGCGCCGGGAGACGTCTTACTGAAAGTCGATAATCTCTGCGGACCTGGCGTTAACGATGTCTCTTTTGCTTTACGCAAAGGCGAAATTCTTGGCGTCTCTGGTTTGATGGGCGCAGGTCGTACCGAACTGATGAAAGTGCTCTATGGCGCCCTGCCGCGCACCAGCGGTTACGTCACCCTGGATGGGCATGAGGTCGTTACCCGTTCGCCGCAGGATGGCCTGGCAAACGGCATTGTGTATATCTCTGAAGACCGTAAACGCGACGGTTTAGTGTTGGGCATGTCAGTAAAAGAGAACATGTCACTGACCGCGCTACGCTACTTCAGTCGCACAGGTGGTAGCCTGAAACATGCGGATGAGCAGCAGGCGGTCAGTGATTTTATCCGTCTGTTCAACGTCAAGACGCCGTCGATGGAACAGGCAATTGGCCTGCTTTCTGGGGGAAATCAGCAAAAAGTGGCGATTGCCCGTGGCCTGATGACGCGTCCTAAAGTGTTGATCCTTGATGAGCCTACCCGTGGCGTAGATGTCGGCGCGAAAAAAGAGATCTATCAACTGATTAACCAGTTCAAAGCCGATGGTTTGAGCATCATTCTGGTGTCATCGGAAATGCCAGAAGTATTAGGCATGAGCGATCGCATTATCGTCATGCATGAAGGGCATCTCAGCGGGGAATTTACTCGAGAGCAGGCCACTCAGGAAGTGTTAATGGCTGCCGCTGTGGGCAAGCTTAATCGCGTGAATCAGGAGTAAAAAAATGACAACCCAGACTGTCTCTGGTCGCCGTTATTTCACGAAAGCGTGGCTGATGGAACAGAAATCGCTTATCGCTCTGCTGGTGCTGATCGCGATTGTCTCGACGTTAAGCCCGAACTTTTTCACCATCAATAACTTGTTCAATATTCTCCAGCAAACCTCGGTGAACGCCATTATGGCGGTCGGGATGACGCTGGTTATCCTGACGTCAGGCATCGACCTGTCGGTCGGTTCTCTGTTGGCGCTGACTGGTGCAGTTGCTGCATCTATTGTCGGCATTGAAGTCAACGCGCTGGTGGCTGTCGCTGCCGCTCTCGCGTTAGGTGCGGCAATTGGCGCGGTAACCGGGGTGATTGTGGCGAAAGGTCGCGTCCAGGCGTTCATCGCTACGCTGGTTATGATGCTTTTACTGCGCGGCGTGACCATGGTTTACACCAACGGTAGCCCGGTGAATACCGGATTTACTGAGAACGCCGATCTGTTCGGCTGGTTTGGTATTGGTCGTCCGCTGGGTGTTCCGACGCCAGTCTGGATCATGGGGATTGTTTTCCTCGCGGCCTGGTACATGCTGCATCACACGCGTCTGGGACGTTACATCTACGCGCTGGGTGGTAACGAAGCAGCAACGCGCCTTTCTGGTATCAACGTCAATAAAATCAAAATAATCGTCTATTCTCTTTGTGGTCTGCTGGCATCGCTGGCCGGGATCATTGAAGTGGCGCGCCTCTCCTCCGCGCAACCCACGGCGGGGACTGGCTATGAGCTGGATGCTATTGCTGCGGTTGTTCTGGGCGGTACGAGCCTGGCGGGCGGAAAAGGTCGCATTGTTGGGACGTTGATCGGCGCATTAATTCTTGGCTTCCTTAATAATGGGTTGAATTTGTTAGGTGTTTCCTCCTATTACCAGATGATCGTCAAAGCGGTGGTGATTTTGCTGGCGGTGCTGGTAGACAACAAAAAACAGTAATAACGACTACAGGACATCTTGAATATGAACATGAAAAAACTGGCTACCCTGGTTTCCGCTGTTGCGCTAAGCGCCACCGTCAGTGCGAATGCGATGGCAAAAGACACCATCGCGCTGGTGGTTTCTACACTTAACAACCCGTTCTTTGTATCGCTGAAAGATGGCGCGCAGAAAGAGGCGGATAAACTTGGCTATAACCTGGTGGTGCTGGACTCCCAGAACAACCCGGCGAAAGAGCTGGCAAACGTGCAGGACTTAACCGTTCGCGGCACCAAAATTCTGCTGATTAACCCGACGGACTCCGACGCAGTGGGTAATGCTGTGAAGATGGCTAACCAGGCGAACATCCCGGTTATCACTCTTGACCGCCAGGCAACGAAAGGTGAAGTGGTTAGCCACATTGCTTCTGATAACGTACTGGGAGGCAAAATTGCGGGTGATTACATCGCGAAGAAAGCTGGCGAAGGTGCAAAAGTTATCGAACTGCAAGGCATTGCCGGTACATCCGCTGCTCGTGAACGTGGTGAAGGCTTCCAGCAGGCCGTTGCTGCTCACAAGTTTAACGTTCTCGCTAGCCAGCCGGCAGACTTCGATCGCACCAAAGGTTTGAACGTCATGCAGAACCTGCTGACCGCTCACCCGGATGTGCAGGCTGTGTTCGCGCAGAATGATGAAATGGCGCTGGGCGCACTGCGCGCGCTGCAAACTGCCGGTAAATCGGATGTGATGGTCGTCGGATTTGACGGTACACCGGATGGCGAAAAAGCGGTGAATGATGGCAAACTAGCAGCGACTATCGCTCAGCTACCCGATCAGATTGGCGCTAAAGGCGTCGAAACCGCTGATAAAGTGCTGAAAGGCGAGAAAGTTCAGGCTAAGTATCCGGTTGATCTGAAACTGGTTGTTAAGCAGTAGTTTTAATCAGGTTGTATGACCTGATGGTGACATAAATACGTCATCGACAGATGAACGTGTAATATAAAGAAAAGCAGGGCACGCGCCACCCTAACACGGTGGCGCATTTTATGGACATCCCGAATATGCAAAACGCAGGCAGCCTCGTTGTTCTTGGCAGCATTAATGCTGACCACATTCTTAATCTTCAATCTTTTCCAACTCCAGGCGAAACAGTAACCGGTAACCACTATCAAGTCGCATTCGGCGGTAAAGGCGCGAATCAGGCTGTGGCAGCAGGGCGTAGCGGCGCGAATATCGCGTTTATTGCCTGCACGGGAGATGACAGTATTGGTGAGAGCGTTTGCCAGCAGCTCGCCACTGATAATATTGATATTTCTCCGGTCAGCGTGATCAAAGGCGAATCAACAGGTGTGGCGCTGATTTTTGTTAATGGCGAAGGTGAGAATGTCATTGGTATTCATGCCGGCGCTAATGCTGCCCTTTCCCCTGCGCTGGTGGAAGCGCAACGTGAGCGTATTGCCAACGCGTCAGCATTATTAATGCAGCTGGAATCACCACTCGAAAGTGTGATGGCAGCGGCGAAAATCGCCCATCAAAATAAGACTATCGTCGCGCTTAACCCCGCTCCGGCTCGCGAATTACCTGATGAATTGCTGGCGCTGGTGGACATTATTACGCCAAACGAAACTGAAGCAGAAAAGCTCACCGGTATTCGTGTTGAAAATGATGAAGATGTGGCGAAGGCTGCGCAGGTACTGCATGAGAAAGGTATCCGTACCGTACTGATTACCTTAGGAAGTCGTGGCGTGTGGGCTAGCGTGAATGGCGAAGGTCAGCGCGTTCCTGGATTCCGGGTTCAGGCTGTCGATACCATTGCTGCCGGAGATACTTTTAACGGCGCGTTAATCACGGCGTTGCTGGAAGAAAAACCATTGCCTGAGGCGATTCGTTTTGCTCATGCTGCCGCTGCGATTGCCGTAACGCGCAAAGGCGCACAACCGTCAGTACCGTGGCGTGAAGAGATCGAAACATTTTTAGACAGGCAGAGGTGACGCTTGGCCACAATGAAAGATGTTGCCCGCCTGGCGGGCGTTTCTACCTCAACCGTTTCTCACGTCATCAATAAAGATCGCTTCGTCAGCGAAGCGATTACCGCCAAAGTTGAAGCGGCGATTAAAGAACTCAATTACGCGCCATCAGCTCTGGCGCGTAGCCTCAAGCTCAATCAGACTCGAACCATTGGCATGTTGATTACTGCCAGTACCAATCCTTTCTATTCCGAACTGGTGCGTGGCGTTGAACGCAGTTGCTTCGAACGCGGTTATAGCCTTGTTCTTTGTAATACCGAAGGCGATGAGCAGCGAATGAATCGCAATCTGGAAACGCTGATGCAAAAGCGCGTTGATGGCTTGCTGTTACTGTGCACCGAAACACACCAGCCTTCGCGTGAAATAATGCAACGTTATCCAACAATCCCTACTGTGATGATGGACTGGGCGCCGTTCGATGGCGACAGCGATCTTATTCAGGATAACTCGTTGCTGGGCGGAGATTTAGCGACGCAATATCTGATCGACAAAGGTTATACCCGAATTGCCTGTATTACCGGTCCGTTGGATAAAACGCCTGCGCGCTTGCGGCTGGAAGGTTATCGGGCGGCAATGAAGCGTGCTGGCCTTGACGTTCCTGATGGTTATGAAGTCACTGGCGATTTTGAATTTAACGGCGGGTTTGACGCGATGCAGCAATTGTTATCGCATCCGCTGCGCCCCCAGGCAGTCTTTACTGGAAATGACGCTATGGCAGTTGGCGTATACCAGGCTCTATATCAGGCTGGGTTATATGTCCCGCAGGATATCGCGGTGATTGGCTATGACGATATCGAACTGGCAAGCTTTATGACGCCACCGCTCACTACAATTCATCAACCAAAAGATGAACTGGGAGAGCTGGCGATTGATGTACTCATCCACCGGATAGCACAGCCAAATCTACAGCAACAACGACTACAACTTACGCCGATACTGATGGAGCGCGGCTCGGCTTAGATTTACGCTTTTTTTAATCAAATTATTACTATCAGTTGCTTTCAGAAGCATGAATATTGCTACTGAAGCAACAGTAATAATTCTCCGGAATAAGCATTGCCACCGTCAGCGTATAACTGATGATGGCAGCAATTGCGGATAAGGTGGTATTCAGGATGGTGAGATTTAGTGTCCGTATAAAGATGACCATTGCCGCAATGCACGGCAAACCCGCCATACTGTATCCGTTTGTTATATTACTTATCCGGGGAGCGTAGCAGCGCCTGACAAGCTTTAAATGCAGCGTCGCCATCACTTTGGATTATTGCATCGACAATCGCCTGGTGTAGATCCAGTTTTATCACGGTATCGCTGGTTATTGACGTAAAGTAAGTGTGATAAACCGAATGAAATAGTGAAGCGAAAGATGTCAAAAACGGATTGGCGCTCATTTCATAAATATGTTCATGCCAGGCCATATCGACCTCAATCCAACGCTCCCGGCGGAAATGCTCTTTTAACGACACCATTTCGGCCATCAGTGTATTGAGATGCGCCTTCTGTTCTGCGGTGCCCACCGTTGCTGCCAATAAGCAGGCTTGCGGCTCCAGACAGATACGCATAACCAGAAAATGATCAATAACTTGATGAAAGTTCTCTTCTGTCATCCACCAGGAGAGCAACTCTTGATCAAGAAAATTCCAGTTGGATTGCGGCATGACACGCGTACCAATTCGTGGTCGTGGCAAAACCATTCCTTTTGCCGTTAACGTCTTGACCGCTTCGCGTACCGCAGTACGGCTCACTCCAAATTGCTCACCCAGCTCAATTTCACCAGGCAGAATGGTGCCGGGTGCGTATTCACCTTTTAAGATCCGTTGCGCCAGCTTCTCGGCCAGAACATACGAAAGGTTTTTCTGTGCAGCTAACTGTTGTGCGCTTAATGGCATACTCATCTTCCTTATTCTTTTTTTCCTCCTTAGTATGCCACCAGGAAGTGTGATTGCGGTTGCAAAAACGGCAAATTGCTTGTTTTATGGCACACCAACAAGTGTTTTGATGAAAAAACGCTCATTCGGAAAATTATTTTAAATTTCCTCTTGTCAGCTCAGAATAACTCCCTATAATGCGCCACCACTGACACGGAACAACGGCAAACACGCCGCCGGGTCAGCGGGGTTCTCCTGAGAATCCTGGCAGAGAAAGCAAAAAAATGCTTGACTCTGTAGCGGGAAAGCGTATTATGCACACCCCGCGCCGCTGAGAAAAAGCGAAGCGGCACTGCTCTTTAACAATTTATCAGACAATCTGTGTGGGCACTCGAAGATACGGATTCTTAACGTCGCAAGACGATAAA
>NZ_PTRF01000013.1:0-142042 GCF_002965705.1 Escherichia sp. MOD1-EC6842
AAAATGCCGGATGCGACGCTGGTGCGTCTGATCCGTCCTACTCAGGGTTACGGTAGGGGGCAACAGTGCATTATTCCTCCACATACGCCAGATTCAGCAACGGATACGGTTTCCCCAGATCGTCCACTTCAGAACGTCCTGTAACCTTAAACCCCATCTTCTTATAGAACCCAACCGCCTGCGTATTTTGCTCATTAACGTTGGTTGTCAGTTCTGGTGCCCTTGAGAGCGCATGTTTCACCAGCATTCGACCCACGCCAGCGCCACGCACATCAGGATCGATAAACAGCGCATCCATATGCTGTCCGCTTAGCAACATAAACCCAACCGGCCGATCCCGCTCATTAACCGCGACCCACAATGGCGCTTCCGGCAGAAACGAACGTACCAGTTCTTCCAGTTCAGCCCGATACTCTGCTGATAAAAAATCGTGAGTGGCATCGACAGAACGACACCAAATCGCAACGAGTTCCTCTCCTTCCTCATGCCGTGAGCGGCGAATACTAATAACCATTTTCTCTCCTTTTATTGGTGCTTATATCCTAACGCAATCTTTTCCTTGAAACTTTCTCACCTTCGACATGCAGGCTCGACATTGGCAAATTTTCTGGTTATCTTCAGCTATCTGGATGTCTAAACGTATAAGCGTATGTAAAGAGGTAATCAGGTTATGCCGATTCGTGTGCCGGACGAGCTGCCCGCCGTCAATTTCTTGCGTGAAGAAAATGTCTTTGTGATGACAACTTCTCGCGCGTCTGGTCAGGAAATTCGTCCGCTAAAGGTGCTTATCCTTAACCTGATGCCGAAGAAGATCGAAACTGAAAATCAGTTTTTACGCCTGCTTTCAAACTCACCTTTGCAGGTCGATATTCAGCTGTTGCGCATCGATTCCCGTGAATCGCGCAACACGCCCGCAGAGCATCTGAATAATTTTTACTGCAACTTTGAAGATATTCAGGAACAAAACTTTGACGGTCTGATTGTAACTGGCGCGCCACTGGGTCTGGTGGAGTTTAATGACGTCGCTTACTGGCCGCAGATCAAACAGGTGCTGGAGTGGTCGAAAGATCACGTCACCTCAACGCTGTTTGTCTGTTGGGCGGTACAGGCCGCGCTCAATATCCTCTACGGCATTCCTAAGCAAACCCGCACCGACAAACTCTCTGGCGTTTACGAGCATCATATTCTCCATCCCCATGCGCTTCTGACGCGTGGCTTTGATGATTCATTTCTGGCGCCACATTCGCGTTATGCAGACTTTCCGGCAGCGTTGATTCGTGATTACACCGATCTGGAAATTCTGGCGGAGACAGAAGAAGGGGACGCATATCTGTTTGCCAGCAAAGATAAGCGCATTGCCTTTGTAACGGGGCATCCGGAATACGATGCGCAAACGCTGGCACAGGAATATTTCCGCGATGTGGAAGCCGGGCTAAATCCGGATGTTCCGTATAACTATTTCCCGCACAACGACCCGCAAAACAAACCGCGAGCGAGCTGGCGTAGCCACGGCAATTTGCTGTTTACCAACTGGCTCAACTATTACGTTTACCAGATCACGCCATACGATCTACGCCATATGAATCCTACGCTGGATTAATCTTCTGCTGAGCTCGATCGTTAAGCGATTCAGCACCTTACCTCAGGCACCTTCGGGTGCCTTTTTTATTTCCGAAACACACCGCAACAGGTGAATAAATTTTATTCTTATTGTTATCAGTAAGTTAAATGCAATTTAAATTAAAAATGGAAATTGTTTTTGATTTTGCATTTTAAATGAGTAGTCTTAGTTGTGCTGAACGAAAAGCGCACAACGATCCTTCGTTCACAGTGGGGAAGTTTTCGGATCCATGACGAGGAGCTGCACGATGACTGAACAGGCAACAACAACCGATGAACTGGCTTTCACAAGGCCGTATGGCGAGCAGGAGAAGCAAATCCTTACTGCCGAAGCGGTAGAATTTCTGACTGAGCTGGTGACGCATTTTACGCCACAACGCAATAAACTTCTGGCAGCGCGCATTCAGCAGCAGCAAGATATTGATAACGGAACGTTGCCTGATTTTATTTCGGAAACAGCTTCCATTCGTGATGCTGGCTGGAAAATTCGCGGGATTCCTGCGGACTTAGAAGATCGTCGGGTAGAGATAACTGGCCCGGTAGAGCGCAAGATGGTGATCAACGCGCTCAACGCCAATGTGAAAGTCTTTATGGCCGATTTCGAAGATTCACTGGCTCCGGACTGGAACAAAGTGATCGACGGGCAAATTAACCTGCGTGATGCGGTTAACGGCACCATCAGTTACACCAACGAATCCGGCAAAATTTATCAACTCAAACCCAATCCGGCTGTTTTAATTTGTCGGGTACGCGGTCTGCACTTGCCGGAAAAACATGTCACCTGGCGCGGCGAAGCGATCCCAGGCAGCCTGTTTGATTTTGCCCTCTATTTCTTCCACAACTACCAGGCGCTATTAGCAAAAGGCAGCGGTCCCTATTTCTATCTGCCGAAAACCCAGTCCTGGCAGGAAGCGGCCTGGTGGAGCGAAGTCTTTAGCTATGCCGAAGATCGCTTTAATCTGCCGCGCGGCACTATCAAGGCGACGTTGCTGATCGAAACGCTGCCTGCCGTGTTCCAGATGGACGAAATTCTCTATGCGTTGCGCGACCATATTGTGGGTCTGAATTGCGGTCGCTGGGATTACATCTTCAGCTATATCAAAACGTTGAAAAACTATTCCGATCGTGTCCTGCCAGACAGACAGGCTGTGACGATGGATAAACCGTTCCTTAATGCCTACTCACGCCTGTTAATCAAAACCTGCCATAAACGCGGCGCATTTGCGATGGGCGGCATGGCGGCGTTTATTCCGAGCAAAGATGAAGAGCGCAATAACCAGGTGCTCAACAAAGTGAAAGCGGATAAATCGCTGGAAGCGAATAACGGTCACGATGGCACATGGATCGCCCATCCAGGCCTTGCTGATACCGCAATGGCGGTTTTCAACGACATCCTCGGCTCCCGCAAAAATCAGCTTGAGGTGATGCGCGAAAAAGACGCGCCGATTACTGCCGATCAACTGCTGGCACCTTGTGACGGTGAACGCACCGAAGAAGGTATGCGCGCCAATATTCGCGTAGCTGTCCAGTACATTGAGGCATGGATCTCCGGCAACGGTTGTGTGCCGATTTATGGCCTGATGGAAGATGCGGCGACGGCTGAAATCTCCCGTACTTCCATCTGGCAGTGGATCCATCATCAAAAAACCTTGAGTAATGGCAAACCGGTGACCAAAGCCCTGTTCCGCCAGATGCTGGGGGAAGAGATGAAGGTCATTGCCAGCGAACTGGGCGAAGAGCGTTTCTCCCAGGGGCGTTTTGACGACGCCGCACGCCTGATGGAACAGATCACCACTTCTGATGAGTTAATTGATTTCCTGACCCTGCCAGGCTACCGCCTGTTAGCGTAAACCACCACATAACTATGGAGCATCTGCACATGAAAACCCGTACACAACAAATTGAAGAATTACAGAAAGAGTGGACTCAACCGCGTTGGGAAGGCATTACCCGTCCGTACAGCGCGGAAGATGTGGTGAAATTACGCGGTTCGGTCAATCCGGAATGTACGCTGGCGCAACTGGGTGCGGCGAAAATGTGGCGTCTGCTGCACGGCGAGTCGAAAAAAGGCTACATCAACAGCCTCGGTGCACTGACTGGCGGTCAGGCGCTGCAACAGGCGAAAGCGGGTATCGAAGCGGTTTACCTGTCTGGCTGGCAGGTAGCGGCGGACGCTAACCTGGCGGCCAGCATGTATCCGGACCAGTCGCTCTACCCGGCAAACTCGGTGCCTGCAGTGGTGGAGCGGATCAACAACACCTTCCGTCGTGCGGATCAGATCCAGTGGTCTGCTGGCATTGAGCCGGGCGATCCGCGCTATGTCGATTACTTCCTGCCGATCGTTGCCGATGCGGAAGCCGGTTTTGGCGGTGTACTTAATGCCTTTGAACTGATGAAAGCGATGATTGAAGCCGGTGCAGCGGCAGTTCACTTCGAAGATCAGCTGGCATCAGTGAAGAAATGCGGTCACATGGGCGGCAAAGTTTTGGTGCCAACTCAGGAAGCTATTCAGAAACTGGTCGCGGCGCGTCTGGCTGCTGACGTGACGGGCGTTCCAACCCTACTGGTTGCTCGTACCGATGCCGATGCGGCGGATCTGATTACCTCCGATTGCGACCCGTATGATAGCGAATTTATTACCGGCGAGCGTACCAGTGAAGGCTTCTTCCGTACTCATGCGGGCATTGAGCAAGCGATCAGCCGTGGCCTGGCGTATGCGCCATATGCTGACCTGGTATGGTGTGAAACCTCCACGCCAGACCTGGAATTGGCGCGTCGCTTTGCGGAAGCTATCCACGCGAAATATCCGGGCAAACTGCTGGCTTATAACTGCTCGCCGTCGTTCAACTGGCAGAAAAACCTCGACGACAAAACTATCGCCAGCTTCCAGCAGCAGCTGTCGGATATGGGCTACAAGTTCCAGTTCATCACCCTGGCCGGTATCCACAGCATGTGGTTCAACATGTTCGACCTGGCAAACGCCTATGCGCAGGGTGAAGGTATGAAGCACTATGTTGAGAAAGTGCAGCAGCCGGAATTTGCTGCCGCGAAAGATGGCTATACCTTCGTTTCTCACCAGCAGGAAGTGGGTACGGGTTACTTCGATAAAGTGACGACCATTATTCAGGGCGGCACGTCGTCAGTTACCGCGCTGACCGGCTCCACCGAAGAATCGCAGTTCTAAGCAACCTACAAACGTTGCTGACTGTAGGCCGGATAAGGCGTTTATGCCGCATCCGGCAATCAGCGCCTGATGCGACGCTGACGCGTCTTATCATGCCTACAAATGTTGCAGACGCGTAGGCCGGATAAGGCGTTCACGCCGCATCCGGCAATCGGCGCATGATGCCTGATGTGACGCTTGCGCGTCTTTTCCGGCAATTCTCTGCTCCCTGATGAGGGCGACAAATGCCGCGTGGCCTGGAATTACTGATTGCACAAACGATTTTGCAAGGTTTTGACGCCCAGTATGGTCGATTCCTCGAAGTGACTTCCGGGGCGCAGCAGCGTTTCGAACAAGCCGACTGGCACGCTGTCCAGCAGGCGATGAAAAACCGTATCCATCTTTATGATCATCACGTTGGTCTGGTGGTGGAGCAATTGCGCTGTATCACCAACGGGCAAAGCACGGACGCGGCATTTTTACTACACGTCAAAGAGCATTACACCCGGCTGTTGCCGGATTACCCGCGCTTCGAGATTGCGGAGAGCTTTTTTAACTCCGTGTACTGTCGGTTATTTGACCACCGCTCGCTTACTCCCGAGCGGCTTTTTATCTTTAGCTCCCAGCCAGAGCGCCGCTTTCGTACTATTCCACGCCCACTGGCGAAAGATTTCTACCCCGATCACGGCTGGGAATCTTTGCTGATGCGCGTTATCAGCGACCTGCCGTTGCGTCTGCGCTGGCAAAATAAAAGCCGTGACATTCATTACATCATTCGCCATCTGACGGAAACGCTGGGGACAGACAACCTCGCCGAAAGCCATCTACAGGTGGCGAACGAACTGTTTTATCGCAATAAAGCCGCCTGGCTGGTGGGCAAACTGATCACGCCTTCCGGCACGTTGCCATTTTTGCTGCCGATCCACCAGACGGACGACGGCGAGTTGTTTATTGATACCTGCCTGACGACGACCGCCGAAGCGAGCATCGTCTTTGGCTTCGCGCGATCCTATTTTATGGTTTACGCGCCGCTGCCTGCTGCGCTGGTCGAATGGTTACGGGAAATTCTGCCGGGAAAAACCACCGCAGAACTGTATATGGCTATCGGCTGCCAGAAACACGCCAAAACCGAAAGTTACCGCGAATATCTCGTTTATCTACAGGGCTGTAATGAACAGTTTATTGAAGCGCCGGGCATTCGTGGAATGGTGATGCTGGTGTTCACGCTACCGGGTTTTGATCGGGTATTCAAAGTGATCAAAGATAAATTCGCGCCGCAGAAAGAGATGTCTGCTGCTCATGTCCGCGCCTGCTATCAACTGGTTAAGGAACACGATCGTGTTGGCCGAATGGCGGATACCCAGGAATTTGAAAACTTTGTACTAGAGAAGCGGCATATTTCCCCGGCATTAATGGAATTACTGCTCCAGGAAGCGCCGGAAAAAATCACCGATCTTGGAGAACAAATTGTGATTCGCCATCTCTATATCGAACGGCGGATGGTGCCGCTCAATATCTGGCTTGAGCAAGTTGAAGGGCAGCAACTGCGCGACGCTATTGAAGAGTATGGCAACGCCATTCGCCAGCTTGCCGCCGCCAATATCTTCCCAGGCGACATGCTATTTAAAAACTTTGGCGTCACTCGTCACGGTCGCGTGGTGTTTTATGATTACGACGAAATTTGCTACATGACGGAAGTTAATTTCCGTGACATCCCGCCGCCGCGCTACCCGGAAGACGAACTCGCCAGCGAACCGTGGTACAGCGTCTCGCCAGGCGATGTTTTCCCGGAAGAGTTCCGTCACTGGTTATGTGCCGATCCGCGCATTGGCTCGCTGTTTGAAGATATGCACGCTGACTTGTTCCGCGCCGATTATTGGCGCGCCTTACAAAAACGTATCCGTGAGGGGCATGTAGAAGATGTCTATGCTTATCGGCGCAGGCAGCGGTTTAGCGTGCGGTTTGTATAAATCGGAGGCGAAAAGTTACCGCATTCCACCATATGCCAGTGTCACTTCCTTCGCCGCTTTAATCACCATCGCGCCGAACTCGGTTACGCGGTCATCGGTAATACGTGAAATCGGCCCGGAAATCGAAATTGCGGCAAACGGTTCGCGGTGCTCATCGAAAATACACGCCGCGAGACAACGCAGTCCCAGCGCATGTTCCTCATCATCAAACGAATAACCTCGTTTGCGCGTTTGCGCGAGATCTTCTTTTAAATGCACAGGAGAAACCAGCGTTGCGTGGGTATAGGCATGTAAACCTTTGCGATGCAGCAGCTTCGTCACCTGGTCTTCGCTCAGTTGGGCTAAAAAGGCTTTACCGGCACCGGAAGCGTGCATCGGTAATTTACCGCCGATAGGGGCGGACATACGCATCAGATGCGTACACTGTACCTGGTCGATAATAATCGCTTCGTGATCGCTTTGATCGAGCACCGCCATATTGACCGTTTCGCCAGACTCTTCCATCAGATTACGCAGAATAGGATGGACAATGGCTAACAAATTACGGCTCTGGAGAAAGCTGCTGCCGACCATAAAAGCATGTGCGCCTATCGCCCAGTGACCCAGTTCGCCAACCTGACGGACAAAGCCTTGTTGCTGCATGGTTGTGAGCAATCGATGGGTAGTAGAGTTGGGTAATCCGGCTTGTTGCGCCAGTTCGGTTAACGCCACGCTGCCATTGGATTCGGCAATCCACTCCAGTAATTTCAGCCCACGCGTTAAAGACTGAACCTGTCCAGTCGCAGGTGTGGTGGCAACGGCGGGTTTTCTGCCGCGTTTTGCGGGAATGGGTGCGACCATGACAGCCTCCTTTTTCTGTATCGTGGAAATCATTTTCATTTTTATTGTTGGCTAATGCAATAGTTACTGAACTGATCCGATGAGTTAATGTTGAACAAATCTCATGTTGTGTGGTGGTCGCTTTTACCGCAGATGCGTTTATGCCAGTATGGTTTGTTGAATTTTTATTAAATCTGGGTTGAGCGTGTCGGGAGCAAGTGTGAGCAGCAAAGTGGAACAACTGCGTGCGCAGTTAAATGAACGTATTCTGGTGCTGGACGGCGGTATGGGCACCATGATCCAGAGCTATCGATTGAACGAAGCCGATTTTCGTGGTGAACGCTTTGCCGACTGGCCATGCGATCTCAAAGGCAACAACGACCTGCTGGTGCTCAGTAAACCGGACGTGATCGCCGCTATCCACAACGCTTACTTTGAAGCAGGCGCGGATATCATCGAAACCAACACCTTCAACTCCACGACCATTGCGATGGCGGATTACCAGATGGAATCCCTGTCGGCAGAGATCAACTTTGCAGCGGCGAAACTGGCGCGTGCCTGTGCCGACGAGTGGAGCGCCCGCACGCCGGATAAACCGCGCTATGTTGCCGGCGTTCTCGGCCCAACCAACCGCACAGCATCTATTTCTCCGGACGTAAACGATCCGGCATTCCGTAACATCTCTTTTGATCAGCTGGTGGCAGCCTATCGCGAATCCACCAAAGCACTGGTGGAAGGCGGTGTAGACCTGATTCTGATTGAAACCGTCTTCGACACCCTCAACGCCAAAGCGGCGGTATTTGCGGTGAAAACGGAGTTTGAAGCCCTGGGCGTTGAACTGCCGATTATGATCTCCGGCACCATTACCGACGCCTCCGGGCGCACGCTCTCCGGGCAAACCACTGAAGCGTTTTACAACTCTCTGCGCCATGCCGAAGCCCTGACTTTCGGCCTCAACTGTGCACTGGGGCCAGACGAACTGCGCCAGTACGTTCAGGAGCTGTCGCGTATAGCAGAATGTTACGTCACTGCGCACCCGAACGCCGGGCTGCCTAACGCCTTTGGTGAATACGATCTCGACGCTGACACGATGGCAAAGCAGATTCGCGAATGGGCGGAAGCGGGCTTCCTGAATATCGTCGGCGGTTGCTGCGGCACTACTCCTCAACATATTGCGGCGATGAGCCGTGCAGTAGAAGGATTAGCGCCGCGCAAATTGCCGGAGATCCCCGTAGCCTGCCGTTTATCAGGCCTGGAGCCGCTGAACATTGGCGACGATAGCCTGTTTGTGAACGTGGGTGAACGCACCAACGTCACCGGTTCCGCTAAGTTCAAACGCCTGATCAAAGAAGAGAAATACAGCGAGGCGCTGGACGTGGCGCGTCAGCAGGTGGAAAACGGTGCGCAGATTATCGATATCAATATGGATGAAGGGATGCTCGACGCCGAAGCGGCGATGGTGCGTTTTCTCAATCTGATTGCCGGTGAACCGGATATCGCTCGCGTGCCGATTATGATCGACTCCTCAAAATGGGAGGTCATTGAAAAAGGTCTGAAGTGTATTCAGGGCAAAGGCATTGTTAACTCAATCTCAATGAAAGAGGGCGTTGACGCCTTTATCCATCACGCGAAACTGTTGCGTCGTTACGGTGCAGCAGTGGTGGTGATGGCCTTTGACGAACAGGGACAGGCCGATACCCGCGCGCGGAAAATAGAGATTTGCCGTCGGGCGTACAAAATCCTCACCGAAGAGGTTGGCTTTCCGCCGGAAGATATCATCTTTGACCCGAACATCTTCGCGGTCGCAACTGGCATTGAAGAGCATAACAACTACGCGCAGGATTTTATCGGCGCGTGTGAAGACATCAAACGCGAACTGCCGCACGCGCTGATTTCCGGCGGCGTTTCCAACGTTTCCTTCTCGTTCCGTGGTAACGATCCGGTACGCGAAGCTATTCACGCAGTGTTTCTCTACTACGCCATCCGTAACGGTATGGATATGGGGATCGTCAACGCTGGGCAACTGGCAATTTACGACGATCTACCCGCCGAGCTGCGCGACGCGGTGGAGGATGTGATCCTCAACCGACGCGACGATGGCACTGAGCGTTTACTGGAGCTTGCCGAGAAATATCGCGGCAGCAAAACCGACGACACCGCTAACGCCCAGCAGGCGGAGTGGCGCTCGTGGGAAGTGAATAAACGTCTGGAATATTCGCTGGTCAAAGGCATTACCGAGTTTATCGAACAGGACACCGAAGAAGCGCGCCAGCAGGCTACGCGCCCGATTGAAGTGATTGAAGGTCCACTGATGGACGGCATGAACGTGGTTGGCGATCTGTTCGGCGAAGGGAAAATGTTCCTGCCGCAGGTGGTCAAATCGGCGCGCGTAATGAAGCAGGCGGTGGCCTATCTCGAACCGTTTATCGAAGCCAGCAAAGAGCAGGGCAAAACCAACGGCAAGATGGTTATCGCCACCGTGAAGGGCGACGTCCACGATATCGGTAAAAATATCGTTGGCGTGGTGCTGCAATGTAATAACTACGAAATTGTCGATCTCGGCGTGATGGTGCCTGCGGAAAAAATTCTCCGCACTGCCAAAGAAGTGAATGCCGATTTGATTGGCCTTTCGGGGCTGATCACGCCGTCGCTGGACGAAATGGTTAACGTGGCGAAAGAGATGGAGCGTCAGGGCTTTACTATTCCACTATTGATTGGCGGTGCGACGACCTCAAAAGCGCACACGGCGGTGAAAATCGAGCAGAACTACAGCGGCCCGACGGTGTATGTGCAGAACGCTTCACGCACCGTTGGCGTCGTGGCGGCGCTGCTTTCCGATACTCAGCGTGATGACTTTGTCGCTCGTACCCGCAAAGAGTACGAAACCGTGCGTATTCAGCACGGGCGCAAGAAACCGCGCACGCCACCAGTCACGCTGGAAGCGGCGCGTGATAACGATTTCGCTTTTGACTGGCAGGCTTACACGCCGCCGGTGGCACACCGTCTCGGCGTGCAGGAAGTCGAAGCCAGCATCGAAACGCTGCGTAATTACATCGACTGGACGCCGTTCTTTATGACCTGGTCGCTGGCCGGGAAGTATCCGCGCATTCTGGAAGATGAAGTGGTAGGCGTTGAGGCGAAACGCCTGTTTAAAGACGCCAATGACATGCTGGATAAATTAAGCGCCGAAAAAACGCTGAATCCACGCGGCGTGGTTGGTCTGTTCCCGGCAAACCGTGTGGGCGACGACATTGAAATCTACCGCGACGAAACACGCACCCATGTGATCAACGTCAGCCACCATCTACGCCAACAGACGGAAAAAACCGGCTTCGCCAACTACTGCCTTGCGGATTTCGTGGCACCAAAGATTTCTGGTAAAGCGGATTACATTGGCGCATTTGCCGTGACTGGCGGGCTGGAAGAGGACGCGTTGGCAGAAGCGTTCGAAGCGCAGCACGATGATTACAACAAAATCATGGTGAAAGCCCTTGCCGACCGTCTGGCTGAAGCCTTTGCGGAGTATCTCCATGAGCGGGTACGTAAAGTTTACTGGGGTTATGCGCCGAACGAGAACCTCAGCAATGAAGAGCTGATCCGCGAAAACTATCAGGGAATCCGCCCGGCACCAGGCTACCCAGCCTGCCCGGAACACACGGAAAAAGCCACCATCTGGGAGCTGCTGGAAGTGGAAAAACACACCGGCATGAAACTCACGGAATCTTTCGCGATGTGGCCTGGTGCTTCGGTTTCGGGTTGGTATTTCAGCCACCCGGACAGCAAGTATTACGCCGTGGCGCAAATTCAGCGCGACCAGGTGGAAGACTATGCCCGCCGTAAAGGCATGAGCGTTGCTGATGTTGAACGCTGGCTGGCGCCGAATCTGGGGTATGACGCGGACTGATTCACAAATCTGTCACTTTTCCTTACAACAAACAGGGCGCTCAATGAGTGCCCTGTCTCTTTATTAATATGAAACACTTATACTGGTCTTATATCGAACCGGAAAAGCGCAGCTCGCCCCCTTCGGTATCTGTTTCAGGAGCATATAACGATAAGGAGAACCTGAACTCGTGTTAACACTGCTTCACCTGCTTTCTGCCGTCGCCCTGCTGGTCTGGGGGACACATATTGTTCGTACCGGCGTAATGCGCGTCTTCGGTGCGCGCCTGCGTACCGTCCTCAGCCGGAGCGTCGAAAAGAAGCCGCTCGCCTTTTGCGCGGGGATAGGCGTTACCGCACTGGTACAGAGCAGTAATGCCACCACCATGCTGGTGACGTCGTTTGTCGCTCAGGATCTGGTTGCCCTTGCACCCGCGTTGGTCATTGTGCTGGGGGCAGATGTCGGGACGGCGCTAATGGCGCGTATTCTTACCTTCGATTTATCCTGGCTGTCACCGTTACTTATTTTTATCGGCGTGATTTTTTTCCTCGGACGCAAACAGTCGCGCGCCGGGCAACTGGGGCGCGTCGGTATCGGTCTTGGGCTGATTTTGCTGGCACTGGAGTTGATTGTGCAGGCAGTAACACCGATCACCCAGGCTAACGGCGTTCAGGTGATCTTTGCCTCGCTGACTGGCGATATTTTACTGGATGCGCTGATTGGCGCGATGTTCGCCATTATCAGTTACTCCAGTCTTGCCGCCGTACTGCTGACCGCCACCCTGACCGCCGCAGGCATTATCTCCTTCCCGGTGGCGCTCTGCCTGGTCATCGGCGCTAACCTCGGCTCCGGCCTGCTGGCGATGCTCAACAACAGTGCCGCCAATGCCGCTGCACGTCGCGTGGCGCTGGGTAGCCTGCTGTTTAAGCTGGTGGGAAGCCTGATTATCCTGCCGTTTGTCCATGTTCTGGCTGAATCCATGGATAAACTGCCTTTACCAAAAGCGGAACTGGTTATCTATTTCCACGTCTTCTACAACCTTGTGCGCTGTCTGGTAATGCTGCCATTTGTTGACCCGATGGCGCGGTTTTGCAAAACGATTATTCGCGATGAGCCCGAACTGGATGCCCATCTGAAACCGAAACATCTGGACGTTAGCGCGCTGGATACGCCAACGCTCGCCCTGGCCAATGCGGCGCGCGAAACATTGCGCATCGGTGACGCAATGGAACAGATGATGGAAGGGCTGAATAAAGTGATGCACGGCGCGCCTCGTGAAGAGAAAGAGCTGCGCAAGTTGGCGGATGATATCAACGTGTTATATACCGCGATTAAACTTTACCTGGCGCGGATGCCAAAAGAGGAACTGGCGGAGGAAGAGTCTCGTCGCTGGGCGGAAATCATTGAAATGGCGCTCAATCTGGAACAGGCTTCCGATATTGTCGAGCGTATGGGCAGCGAAATTGCTGACAAATCGCTGGCAGCGCGGCGGGCATTTTCGATTGATGGGTTGAAGGAACTGGATGCACTCTATGAGCAATTGCTCAGCAATTTAAAGCTGGCTATGTCGGTTTTCTTCTCTGGCGATGTCACCAGCGCCCGTCGTTTACGCCGCAGTAAGCATCGTTTTCGCATTCTTAATCGCCGTTATTCCCACGCTCACGTCGATCGCTTGCATCAGCAAAACGTGCAGAGTATTGAAACCAGTTCGTTACATTTAGGCTTGCTGGGAGATATGCAGCGTCTGAACTCGCTGTTTTGTTCGGTGGCTTACAGCGTGCTGGAACAGCCAGATGAAGATGAGGGGCGGGACGAGTATTAATACAGGAACCCTGTAGGCCTGATAAGACGCGTCAAGCGTCGCATCAGGCATTGTGTACAAGATGCCGGATAATGCATCCGGCAATTTACTTAAAAACGGTGCCCGGCTTCCAGCGGTACTGCTTCCTCACCCGCTTTAAACACATAGGTGGTATTCGGGCCGCCCAGCGTAGCGTGACCTTTACTCACCGTGATCCAGTTACCTTCCGGCAGACCAATAATCGTCAACTCTGGCGCAACCACCAGCAGTTCGCGAATACGCTGCTCGCGTGTTTCACCTTTGTGGCCTTCCGGCAGCGCGTTGGTGAAGTGCGGGTTGATTTGCAGCGGGAACAGATTTAGCGCATCGAAACCTTGCGGATCGACAATCGGCATATCGTTGGTGGTGCGGATAGTTGGGCAAGCGAGGTTAGCGCCTGCGCTCCAGCCAATATACAGCGCGCCGCGTTTCACCACGTCAACAATTGGTGCCAGCAGACCGCGCACACGACATTCCTTCAGTAACTGGAAAGTGTTGCCACCGCCGACAATCACGATTTCCGCATTTTCAATCGCGGCAACAGGATCGGCAACACTATGAATACCGGTGACAGAAACACCCAGCGGAGCGAGAACCGCAGCCGTTTTGGTGGTGTAATCATCCCAGGTTTGCGTTACGCCAGCGAAAGGAATAAACACCGCTGAACGGCGACCCTGCAACTGTTCAGCAATCAGCGGCAGCGCATGTTCCAGCCAGGCTTTTCCCGGCAGCGTCGAGTTACTCAATAAAAGCAGTTCCATTACTTCTCCGGTTAGTAAGAAATCACGGGAGCCATGCTATCACCGCGAATTTCACCACTTACTGACATGGCTCACGATGTCGTGTATTGCACCAGGCATTCTGGGGACGGTTGGCAAACAAGGCGTTGAGATTGATGACAGCGTAAGATGGCCTGATGCGCTACGCGTATCAGGCCTACCAGATAATTACAACATATTGAATTTTCAATATTTTGTAGGCCGAATAAGGCGTTCACGCCGCATCCGGCATAAACAACGCGCACTTTGCCAGTAATCTGAGCGCCCTTTAAGGCGCTGATGTTTCTTATCCTTCTCGTGCAAATTGTGCCGCTTCAGCAATCAGCTGCGCATCGGGTCGCACGCCGGTATACATCGCGAATTGCTCGACGGCCTGTAAGGCTATCACCTCCGCGCCGCTGATCGTCTGCTTATCAAGCCGTTGCGCCAGGCGAATGAGCGGCGTTTCCGGCGGCAAGGCTACGACATCAAAAACGACGCTTGCCGTTGAGACCATCGCTTCGCTGAAGGCCAGCTCATGACTCTCTTTACTGCCCGTCATGCCAAGGGGCGTCACGTTGACCAGAATGTCGAAGGCGATACCTTCCGGCAGCGGTTGCCACTGAAACCCATACTGCTTCGCCAGCGTCGAGCCGCTCTCGCGGTTGCGGGCGGCGATGGCGACATCCGTAAAACCCGCGTCGCGAAAGGCGGCAATCACCGCTTTGCCCATTCCGCCGCTGCCGCGAATCATCACGCGTGCGGTGGTATTAAACTGGTGGTGGGCTATCAGATTTTTCACCGCGATATAGTCGGTGTTAAATCCGGTCAGCTTGCCCTCGTCATTTACAATAGTATTCACTGAATCAATGACTTTTGCCGACGGATCGATAGCATCGAGAAAGGGCATACAGCTTTCTTTAAACGGCATCGACACGGCGCAGCCGCGAATCCCCAACGCGCGGACGCCGTTCACCGCCGCTGCAATATCCTGGGTAGTGAACGCTTTATAGATGAAATTAAGCCCCAGCTTTTCATAAAGATAATTGTGAAAACGCGTGCCGAAGTTGCCGGGGCGACCAGCAAGCGACATGCAGAGTTGAGTATCGCGATTAATCATGAGTAATCGCCTCTGCATGAGCGAGCAGGTATTGCTCCGCTTCACCGGACCAGATTCCCTGATGACGCGCCAGAATCGCCGCCAGGCCTTCATCCTGAATCTGCGTGAGTGACGTCAGCGGCAGATATTTCCCGGTATACACCAGCTTTTTCCCGCCGCCGACGGCGGGCAATTCCAGCGTGGTTTCGCCCGCAGCATTCAGCCCAAGAATATGTGTAACCACTTTTGCGGCCTGCACTTTTTTCTCTTCGATCAGTTTGACCGCCGCGCGCATGTCATCGGTATTGCCGCCTGACGTGCCCACGTAATGGGTAAATGCATAATGCACATCGTAGAAATTAATCGGCGCGCTGAAGTGTTTATCCTGCGGCCCGGCGAAGAAGTTCAGGCAACCATCTGTCGCTAGCAAGGAAGAGGCGAGAGTCACCAGTCCTTCATTAGGCACAAAGACGAAAATATCATCGAAGCCGTGACCGCCACTCAGCGCCATTAACGTATCAAATGCTGCATCGGTGGCATTGAGATAATGAATCAGCGTTTGCGGCTCTGACGGATAGTGTTTCCGCGCATAGCTCAGCTTGTCGTTATTGGTATCAGTGACAATTAACAGCGACGGGTTAACCGGCCCATGCAGCGCATAATCAATCGCCAGCAGCCCCATCGGGCCAGTGCCGCCAAGGATCAGCGTCCGTCCCTGCGGGCGAATCCCCATCTTGTGGTTATAGGTGCCTTCCTGCAGATGATAGTTAGCGTTGAACGCGCCAATCACGCAGGAGAGCGGTTCAACCAGCGAGCCTTCAAAGTAGGTCTCGCCTTCGTATGCCAACAGACAATCCTGCTCCATGACTTCGTTGGGAATAACCACATGCGTTGCTTCGCCGCCCACCCACGGGAAGGAGTAACCGGGGCAGTCCGGGCGATCCGGCAGTTGCAGGTTGGCCTGAATCACATAGCGCTGGCCTGGCTGGAATTTGTGCTGCCACTTTTTACCGACGGCCAGAATATCGCCGCAAAACTCGTGGCCGATAATGATCGGGTTGGTCGCCACATCGTCGGGCACTTTTTTATGGTTTTCACCCAGGTTGGCCTCTTTCCAGGAAGAAAGACACAGGCTGTCGGTGACTACTGTCGCCAGAATTTCATCCTCCTGCATTTCAGGAAGGTCAAAGGTTTCCAGACGCAGGTCACGTTTACCGTAAAGACGCAGAGCTGTTGTTTTCATAAACCACCTCATGTTGAGCGATGGCCCCGGCAGTCGCGCCGGGGCGAAGAATCAGGACAGGAAGCCCAGCGCATTGCCGATAATCCCTAAGCCAAACAGGGCGAAGATCAGCCATACGGGGTTAATTTTTTTGTTGAGCAGACGCACCATCAGCAGTGTCAGGCCGAGCGCCAGCAGGCCAGGGCAGAGCTGGTCAAGAATGTTCTGCACGGTCATGGTGACGGTGGAACCGTCTGCGGCAGGTGTTTGCGAGACGACCAGCGGCACGTTGATTGATGTCCATTTGGTGACCAGCACTCCCATGACAAACAGGCCAAGAATCGACGCGCCCTCGGTCAGTTTTTGCAGCACATTCCCGCCCATATCGCTGACAATATTCACGCCTTTGCGAAAGCCGAGTTGTAGCCCATACCACTTCATCGCCAGACGCACCGCGTTGAAAATAAAGAAGAACAGCAGCGGGCCGAGAATGTTGCCGGACAACGCCAGCGATGCGCCGAGCGCGGCGGTAATCGGGCGCAGTGTTCCCCAGACCAGCGGGTCGCCAACGCCCGCCAGCGGCCCCATCAGGCCGACTTTGATGCCGTTTATTGCACCGTCATCAATTTCTGCACCGTTGGCTCGTGCTTCTTCCATTGCCGCCGTCACACCAATCACCGGGCCACAGGCTGCAGGCGTGGTATTGAAGAACACCAGGTGGCGTTTCAGCGCGGCGACCTGATCTTCTTTCAGTGGATAGAGGCGCTTGATGGCGGGGATCATGTCGTAGCAAAAACCCAGCCCATGAATACGTTCAAAGTTGAATGACGCCTGTTGCAGGTTGGAGCGCAGAAACATGCTCACCAGATCGCTGCGTGTGATTTTTCTCTGTTCCATGATGGCTCCGTTAATCGTCAAGCTGGTCAAGGGCGGTGGAAGAGGTGGCCTGGAGTTGAGGTTCAGCTTTACGCCACTGTGGATTTAGCTGGATGTAGACCAGGGCCATGATCACGCCGACGCCACCGAACGCCAGCAGACTGAGATCGAGGTAGCCACCTGCGAGGAAACCGAGGAAAAAGAAAGGCATCAAATATTTCACGCCCATCATACGTAGCACCATGGCGTAACCGACCACCACGATAAAACCGCCAGCAATCTGTAGTCCTCGGGTCACAAATTCGGGAATGGCGTTTAACATATTGCTGACCATATCGGCGCTGACGAACAGCGAGACAATCAGTGCCGGAATAGCAACGCGCAGCGCCTGCACGCCAAGCGCGGAGACATGCAGAATATCGAGAGTGCGAAACCGCGCCTCTTCCGCTGCTTTATCCGCCGCGTGCTGGAACACTACGGTGATGGTACGGGCAAACACCGTCAGTACCTGGCCTGCCGCAGCCACAGGCAACGCGATGGCGATTCCGGTGGCGATGCTTTGCTGACCAACGATAACCAGAATGGCGGAGATTATGCTGGCGAGTGCAGAGTCCGGAGATTGCGCCGCGCCGACGTTCATCCAGCCGAGAGCTATCAATTCCAGCGTGCCACCGAGCATAATTCCGGTTTTTAAATCACCGAGAATTAAACCAATCACCGTACAGGCAATTAACGGGCGGTGAGTCTGAAATTCATCCAGCACGCTGCCCATTCCGGCAATACAGGAAAAAAGAAATATTGCAATGATTTGTAGGGTACTTATTTCCATTATTTGTCACCTTTTAAGTGTCGTCATCCCTGCCTGTTAAAGCATATGTACACAGGCGCTATTATTTAATTTGCGACTAACTGTTCTTTTATTTTGTCGAGAATATTAACGGATGGGTCGGAGGCCACGACGCGTAAATCCAGTTTCACGCCCTGTTTATCCAGCGCATAAAATGCCTGTATATCGTCTTCATCCAGTGAAACCGCTTTGGTTAATTGTTTTTTACCCGGCCGCCAGGCCATTCCGCCAATATTCAGGGTATCGATTTTCACCCCCAGCCTAACCATCGCTAAAGCATCCTGTGGTCGGGTAAAGAGATAAAAAACAGTTTCATCTTTATATTGTGGGTTGTGATACACAGCGACGGCTTTTTCAATATTCACCACGTTAACCTTCATTCCCGGTGGTGCGGCCTGACGTAATAATGTCCGGCGGACTTCATCGTTATATACGTCGTCATTACAGATAATAATCCGTTGCGCGTTGGCCACTTTTGACCAGACGGTGGTGACCTGACCGTGGATCAGACGGTCATCTATGCGAGCCAGCGTAATGTTCATCAAAAATCCTCCTCGGTCGTTTCAAGTTGTTTCCAGACGACGCAGGTTTGTTGGGCAATTGTCAGCAAGTGATCGCAAAGTTCATCGGCGTTCATACTGCTCTGGTTATCCACCAGTTCCAGAGCCAGCGGGAGAGACAGGCCGCTAATCACGCGGAGTCTGGGGTTGCGCATAGCGAGCATCGCTGCCGCATTCCACGGGCTGCCGCACTGTAAATCCACGGCAATCAGCCACTCATCTTGATTGTGAATGCTTACTAACTTTTCCAGCTTTGCTACGATGTCTCCGGCGTTCTCGCCGGGCACAAATTCAACGGCTTCAACATTGGCGTTGCCGTAAACCATCTGAACCGATTCCAGCATGGCGCAAGCTAATTTGCCGTGGGCACAAAAAATGGCGTTGACCATAAAGCCTCCTTATCCGCGTGTTTTGCCGCCCGCAATGTTAGTGGTTACTCCGGTGATGTAGCTGGCGCGTTCAGACAGCAGATAACAAACAAAATCAGCGACTTCTGCTAATCTTCCGGCGCGCCCAATAGGAATGGCGTTTTTGGTATAGCCTTCACGCAGCTGCTCGACGGTGATATTGCGCGTCCACGCCAGCGCCTCTTCATATTCCGGCGTGCGCAGCCCGGTTTTTTCCAGAATCCCCGGCGCGATACCCACCACGCGGATGCCATGCTTACCCAGCTCTTTCGACCACGAGCGGGTAAAACTGTTAAGTGCGGCTTTGGTGGCGGCGTAGCAGCTCTGGCCTTCTGAACCTTCCAGACCACTTTCGGAAGAGACATTCACAATGACGCCGTCATGCTGTTTAACCATCTGGCGTGCAACGGCTTGCGACATCAGAAATACGCCTTTTTGGTTGATATTGACCATCTTTTCGAATGCGGCTTCGTTGAGTTCATACTGCCCGGCAGGTGCTTTCTCATCGACCAGCAGACGCGGAAAATTGACCCCGGCATTGTTGACCAGACCGTCGATACGGCCAAAGCGTTGGATAATTTCCGCCACCGTATGATTCACTTCTTTGGCGCTGGAAATATCGGTCGGCCAGAATTGATAACCTTTATGACCTTCATATTGACCGTCACCACCGTGAATATCGGCCATCTGCACATTCGCGCCTTGTGCTAATAATTCTTCCACAATTGCCAGACCAATGCCGGATGCGCCGCCGGTGACGATAATGATTTTATCCTGCAAATTTAACCACGTTTGCATAACAGACTCCTGATTTTAGATAATAGGGACCCGCCGTAATTTTTATTACGGTAAACATCGGGAAGATTTTTATTTCAGTAACAGTTCAGCTGTGCTGCTATTCGTTACCAGACAATTAATATATTTTCCACGCAGTGCACCAACAATTCCGCTGTATTTTTCTTCACTCATGGCAATGCCAATGGAATATCGTGCCTGCTTTAATTTATTCATTTCGATAGAGAGTGTTTTTTCGCTCATATTCGTTTCAACCATTGCGCCGTGAATATCAAAAAAGCGCGAGCAAATATCACCGGCGACCTGGCGGGCATTCAGATCGTCACTCTCTTCACCACCATAAAACGCATGCCAGTTAGCTCCGTCGCGAATGGCCGGTGAGCCAATTCCCACCAGGGCGACATCCAGATTATCCCAGTAGGCAGAGATGGTTTTAAAGTGTTGAGACTGCATGATCCCATTACGAATTAATGGGTTATCCAGTAGGGCTGGAAAATCCGCAAGATGCGATTCCCCTTTCAGCTTCGCCGCCGCGCTGTAGGTTAATGTGTTTACGTGATAGCGGCTTTCGAGTTTACCGGACGGTCCGCCAATAATCGGTACGCAGATTAACTGCCGCGATTGCCCTGCCTGCGGCAAGTTTTCAACCAGTGCGCTCACTGCGCGGCCCCAGAAAAAACCGACAATATCGCCAGGCTCCAGCAAGCGATCCAGCAGTTGCGCGCCGTGTAACCCCATCATCGCCAGTTGAGTCTCTTCATCCTCATCATTTCCCGACACCACCACAACGTCTTTCAGGCCAAACTTTTGCTTCAGTTGCTGCTCCAGCCAGAGATTTTCGTTGTAGTCATAGTTGATGGCGATGGTGACAATTCCCTGATCGCGGCCTCGTTTAAGCAAGCGGCTGATGGTGGTGCGGTAAATACCCAGTTCGCGCGCAATTTGTGCCTGCGTCATATCCTGTTCGTAATAGAGTTGGGCAATCTTCACAATCAAACGGATATCGTCACTGTTTTCCATCGCCGCCTCCTGATTTTGCACATTTGTGCAAATACGCTTTTTAACCACTTGATCTGATATAACTCCATCATGGTGGCCTTTAAAAGTGATTTTTCACTCTTTGTTTGGGCTGGAATGGCGCTTTATCTTGCACATTTGTTTCTCTGCGTAGTAGTCGTCAGCACAGGTGTGCAAATATTCGTAATATATTGATTATCCTGGTTTTCGCCAGGCAAATTTGCATCGGGCTTCTGGTGACACTTTTGTGATAAAAGGCGCGGCAGATCACATTTAATTTCGACGTTGCTGCATAACCCTGTTTTTCCCCGTTAAGAGGTACGGTATATTCCGCGTTTTACAGGAGAATTTATGCTGCCCGACTCATCAGTCCGTTTAAATAAATACATCAGCGAAAGCGGAATTTGCTCACGCCGCGAAGCGGATCGCTATATCGAGCAAGGCAATGTGTTCCTTAATGGCAAGCGTGCCACCATTGGCGATCAGGTGAAACCCGGTGACGTTGTAAAAGTAAACGGTCAACTGATTGAGCCACGGGAAGCCGAAGATTTAGTGCTTATCGCCCTGAATAAACCTGTTGGCATTGTCAGCACCACCGAAGATGGCGAGCGAGATAACATTGTCGATTTCGTTAATCACAGTAAACGCGTCTTCCCGATTGGTCGCCTGGATAAAGACTCTCAGGGACTGATTTTCCTCACCAATCACGGCGATCTGGTGAATAAGATCCTCCGTGCGGGTAATGACCATGAGAAAGAGTATCTGGTGACGGTGGATAAACCGATTACCGATGAATTTATTCGTGGCATGGGCGCAGGCGTGCCGATCCTCGGGACGGTGACCAAAAAATGCAAAGTCAAAAAAGAAGCGCCATTTGTCTTTCGCATTACCCTGGTGCAGGGGCTGAACCGACAGATTCGTCGCATGTGTGAGCACTTTGGCTACGAAGTGAAGAAGTTGGAACGCACACGCATCATGAACGTCAGCTTAAGCGGCATTCCACTGGGCGAGTGGCGCGATTTAACTGACGATGAACTCATCGATCTTTTTAAGCTCATCGAAAATTCCTCTTCCGAGGCAAAACCCAAAGCGAAGGCCAAACCGAAAACGGCGGGTATCAAGCGCCCGGTGGTGAAGATGGAAAAAACGGCGGAAAAAGGGAGTCGCCCGGCATCAAACGGTAAGCGTTTCACCTCGCCGGGGCGGAAGAAAAAAGGGCGTTAATCAGCGTCTGCCGCGCGTCGATGTATTTGCCGACCAACTGAATGACGCTTCAGGGTCCGGTTTGTAAGCCTGCTTTTTCTTCAACTGGCGGGCTTTTTTCGCCTCAGCCTCACGCTCAACCATCAGCTTATCAATGTACTCTTTTTTAATGCTGTTGGTTTCGGCATTGGTCAACACACGACCATGCGCAATACGCGTCCGATCCAGTAGCGTCTTTAATTCGCGCTGTTCACGCTCGGTCATCTCTTTTTGTGTAATACGGGGGAGTGCCATGATGGTGCCCTCTGTTAATCGGATAGTTCAGTGTACGGGAATTTATTTGCAAGCAGAACTGATAAGATTCATTTGCCTTCTCTTTATTTTTATCTGCTTAGATAATTGGCGATAAATACAGATAAAAATTTAACGAAAATAAATGACCGCTAACTTATCAAATTTGATTAATTCTTTTTTATTCAATGCATTAAAGTTGTGGTTTTACTTCTGGCCTGTTTCTCGCATTAACGCTATCGCATTGATAATATCTCTGTTTTCAGTGGTCTGGTACGGGTTAGTTAATATCAAAGGATGAGTCACATGCCATTAAATGGAGTCAGTGCTGCGATGCGCGAACGGGTATCGCAGCAGTTAAAAGAAATTGAACGGCGCTATGGCGTGAAAGTGCTGTACGCCTGCGAATCGGGGAGTCGCGGTTGGGGATTTGCCTCACCCGACAGTGACTATGATGTGCGTTTTTTGTATGCCCATCCGCTGGAATGGTATCTGCGGGTGGAGTCACCGCGCGATGTTATCGAACTGCCCATCGACGATGAGCTGGATGTTTCAGGTTGGGAGTGGCGTAAGGCGCTGGGATTATTGAAAGGCGCGAACCCGACGCTGATTGAATGGCTGGATTCACCGGTGGTCTATCAGCAAGACGAAGAAACGATAACGGCGCTAAAGGCGATGGTGCCGAAGTGGTTTTCTCCGCTACGTGCGCGCTGGCATTATTATTCGATGGCGCGGAAAAACTTTCGCAGTTATTTGCAGGGCGACGAAGTTCGGCTGAAAAAATACTTTTACGTGCTGCGTCCATTGCTGGCTGTACGCTGGGTTGAAGCGGGTAAAGGTGTACCGCCAATGCGCTTTGCCGAGCTACTGGCGGGAAGCGAACTTGATGCGGCGTTACGCGCAGAAATAGACGAATTGCTGGAACGTAAACAGCGGGCGGGAGAAGCGGTGTATGATTCGCGCCGTCCTTTGTTGCATGAGTTTATTCGTGCGGAACTGGCGCGCGGGGAAATTCCTCCGATGTTACTGGATAGCAGGGACGGAGATGTCAGGGAACTGGATGGGTTGTTATATCAAACGGTAATGGGGAAATAAATACGACCCGGGGCACTTCATCCGGGCCGCACTGTTTTTACTCAAACAAATTACTATGCAATGTCTGCACCACCTGTTCCGCATCAGCACCCGGCACCAGGAAGCACAGGTTATTGCTGGAAGCGCCGTAGCAAATCATGCGGATGTTGAACGGTTCCAGCACGCCAAATACTTCTTTGCCGACGCCGCAGGCTTTTGACAGGTCATTACCAATCAGCGCCACCAGTGCCAGGCCTTCTTCCACTTCCACGCGGCACAGCGCCGAAAGCTCCATCAGCAGTGATTGCGTCAACAATGTATCGCCAGTGGAAGTTGAACCAGTCGTATCAAGAGTTAATGCCACGCTCACTTCGGACGTAGTAATTAAATCCACCGAAATATTATGCCGCGCGAGGATACCGAAAACTTCCGCGAGGAAGCCACGGGAATGCAGCATATTCAGGCTGTGCAGGGTTAATAGCGTTTGTTTACGGCGCAGAGCCAGTGCACGGAACAGCGGTGGATTTTCGGTTTTATTACACACCAACGTACCGCCAGCACGTGGGTCTTTGCTGGAACCGACAAACACCGGAATATCGCTGCGCACTGCGGGCAGCAACGTCGCTGGATGCAGCACTTTCGCGCCAAAGGTCGCCATTTCAGCGGCCTCTTCAAAAGCGATTTTATCAATGCGTTTTGCTGCCGGCACCACGCGCGGATCGGTCGTGTAGATGCCAGGGACGTCAGTCCAGATATCAACGCGAGATGCGTGTAAGGCTTCCGCCAACAAGGCTGCCGTATAATCGCTGCCGCCACGCCCAAGTGTTGTAGTACGCCCTTTACTTTCGCTACCAATAAAGCCCTGGGTGATGACTAAACCTTCACTGAGCCGTGGAGTCAGATGCAACGCAGACAGTTCCGCCAGTGCAACAACATCTGGCTCCGCGCGACCAAACCGGTCGTTGGTGCGCATCACTTTACGCACATCAAACCACTGCGCCTGGACATCGCGTTCGCGCAGGATTTCAACAAATAGTAGAGTAGACATCAGTTCGCCGTGGCTAACCAGTTCATCCGTCAGAGCCGGAGATGTTGCCAGCGCCGCCGCTTCGGCCAGAACGGTAATGTTCTCCAACAAACGTTCAATCTCTTCACGGATGACGTTCGGGTAACGCAGGCGCTCCAGAATGGCGAACTGAATATTGCGAATAGCATCGAGTTTTTCGAAACGCTCAACCGGTTCCAGACCTTCAGCCAGTGCAACAAGTAGGTTAGTAATCCCCGCAGAAGCAGAAAGCACAACTAAACGAACATTCTCATCAGAAAGCACAATGTCGGCGCTGCGGTTCATGGCGTCGAAATCAGCCACGCTAGTACCACCAAATTTGGAGACAACAATATCGGGCATAACAACCTCGTGTCAGGGAATGAAAGAAGCGACCTTGGCACAAAGGCAAAATAGAAACCGGTGCAGGCGCAGACCGTATTTATAAATAAAAGGTGTAGGGGAGTGTGTCAACGCCGGGATTATGCGGATTATTCATGCAGCGGGCGTGGTCAGAAATTGTGCTTATAACGTCTATACTTTTTATCCTCTTCAGTAGTTAGCTGAGCTAACGGCACTAAAACCATCACATTTTTCTGTGACTGGCGCTACAATCTTCCACAGTCACAATTCTCAATATCAGAAGAGTATTGCTAATGAAAAACATCAATCCAACGCAGACCGCTGCCTGGCAGGCACTACAGAAACACTTCGATGAAATGAAAGACGTTACGATCGCCGATCTTTTTGCTAAAGATGGCGATCGTTTTTCTAAGTTCTCCGCAACCTTCGACGATCAGATGCTGGTGGATTACTCCAAAAACCGCATCACCGAAGAAACTCTGGCGAAATTGCAGGATCTAGCGAAAGAGTGCGATCTGGCTGGCGCGATTAAGTCGATGTTCTCTGGCGAGAAGATTAACCGCACCGAAAACCGCGCCGTGCTGCACGTGGCGCTGCGTAATCGTAGCAATACGCCGATTCTGGTTGATGGCAAAGACGTAATGCCGGAAGTCAACGCGGTGCTGGAGAAGATGAAAACCTTCTCGCAAGCGATTATTTCCGGTGAGTGGAAGGGTTATACCGGCAAAGCAATCACCGACGTGGTGAACATCGGTATCGGCGGTTCTGACCTCGGCCCGTACATGGTGACCGAAGCACTGCGTCCGTACAAAAATCACCTGAATATGCACTTCGTTTCTAACGTTGACGGAACTCACATCGCAGAAGTGCTGAAAAAAGTGAACCCTGAAACCACGCTGTTCCTGGTGGCGTCTAAAACCTTCACCACTCAGGAAACCATGACCAACGCCCATAGCGCGCGTGACTGGTTCCTGAAAGCGGCCGGTGATGAGAAGCACGTTGCGAAACACTTTGCGGCGCTCTCCACCAATGCGAAAGCCGTTGGCGAGTTTGGTATTGATACCGCCAACATGTTCGAGTTCTGGGACTGGGTCGGCGGCCGTTACTCTTTGTGGTCAGCGATTGGTCTGTCGATTGTTCTCTCCATCGGCTTTGATAACTTCGTTGAACTGCTTTCCGGCGCACACGCGATGGACAAGCATTTCTCCACCACGCCAGCCGAGAAAAACCTGCCTGTATTGCTGGCGCTGATCGGCATCTGGTACAACAATTTCTTTGGCGCGGAAACTGAAGCGATTCTGCCGTATGACCAGTATATGCACCGTTTCGCGGCGTACTTCCAGCAGGGCAATATGGAATCCAACGGCAAATACGTTGACCGTAACGGTAACGTAGTGGATTACCAGACTGGCCCGATTATCTGGGGTGAGCCGGGTACAAACGGGCAACATGCGTTTTACCAGCTGATCCACCAGGGAACCAAAATGGTGCCGTGCGATTTCATCGCGCCGGCTATCACCCATAACCCGCTCTCTGATCACCACCAGAAACTGCTGTCTAACTTCTTCGCTCAGACCGAAGCTCTGGCCTTTGGTAAATCCCGCGAAGTGGTAGAGCAGGAATATCGCGATCAGGGTAAAGATCCGGCGACGCTCGACTATGTAGTGCCGTTTAAAGTGTTCGAAGGTAACCGTCCGACCAACTCCATCCTGCTGCGCGAAATCACCCCGTTCAGCCTGGGGGCGTTGATTGCGCTGTATGAGCACAAAATCTTTACTCAGGGCGTGATCCTGAACATCTTCACCTTCGACCAGTGGGGCGTTGAGTTGGGTAAACAGCTGGCGAACCGTATTCTGCCGGAACTGAAAGATGACAAAGAAATCAGCAGCCACGATAGCTCGACCAATGGTCTGATTAACCGCTATAAGGCGTGGCGCGGTTAATCATCGTGCATGTCTGATGCCGCTACGTAGGCCGGATAAGGCGTTTATGCCGCATCCGGCAACCGGTGCCTGATGCGACGCGGTCGCGTCTTATCAGGCCTACAGGTCGATGCCGATATGTACATCGTATTCGGCAATTAATACATAGCACGATTGATTAAATAACCTTAATAACAATGCCGACTATAAGTCGGCATTGTTCTATCAGATAAATCCTCTTGTCTGTGATTTAACGAAAATCATACCGTGAGGTTAATCCTAAAATAGATTTTTAGTCTGTAATTATTTCGGAAAATACGCAGGTCAATCGCTTTTGTGTTTATTTTAACCTCATGATTAACATAATTATTTATATATAATAAAAAATATATAATTGATATTTATTCCAATTATCCTAAAACCCCACCACTAATTCCTCGCGCCGTAATTCACATGCTTTAGTTGTGTATACTCGATCCCGCCCGAAATGTTTTTGGGTAAATCTCCATTCATTCAATGAAGGGAAATTGTTATGAGAAAAGTTCTGTATGGCATTTTAGCCATATCTGCGCTTGCGGCGACTTCTGCGTGGGCTGCACCTGTACAGGTGGGCGAAGCGGCAGGGTCGGCAGCAACGTCGGTTTCGGCGGGCAGTTCCTCCGCGACCAGCGTCAGCACCGTAAGCTCGGCGGTGGGTGTCGCACTCGCGGCAACCGGTGGCGGTGATGGTTCTAATACCGGAACCACCACAACCACGACCACCAGTACCCAGTAATAACGTATGTATCCCCAAAATAATTCGAGTTGCAGGAAGGCGACAAGCGAGTGAGTCCCCGGGAGCATAGATAACTATGTGACCGGGGTGAACGAGTGCGGTCACCGCATCTGCAGCTTGAAGTATGACGGGGATTAACCATAACCACACTCCGGTGTGGTTATTCTGCCCCTCTGGAGAAGAGTCGTGAAGCGACCTGCACTCATTCTTATCTGCCTGCTATTACAGGCCTGTTCAGCCACGACTAAAGAGCTGGGCAATTCACTGTGGGACAGTCTGTTCGGCACGCCAGGCGTACAGCTGACGGACGATGATATTCAAAATATGCCCTACGCCAGCCAGTACATGCAGCTTAATGGCGGGCCGCAGTTATTTGTGGTGCTGGCCTTCGCTGAAGACGGACAACAAAAATGGGTCACTCAGGATCAGGCCACTCTCGTCACACAACATGGTCGTCTGGTGAAGACTTTGCTTGGCGGCGACAACCTGATTGAAGTAAATAACCTTGCCGCCGACCCGCTGATTAAACCCGCACAAATTGTTGATGGTGCAACATGGACGCGCACGATGGGCTGGACCGAGTACCAGCAGGTACGCTACGCCACCGCACGCTCAGTCTTCAAATGGGATGGCACCGATACCGTCAAAGTCGGCAGCGATGAAACTCCGGTTCGCGTGCTGGACGAAGAAGTCTCCACCGACCAGGCGCGCTGGCATAACCGCTATTGGATCGACAGCGAAGGACAAATTCGCCAGTCGGAACAGTATCTCGGCGCGGATTATTTCCCGGTGAAAACCACTCTCATCAAGGCAGCAAAACAATGATTAAACAAACTATTGTCGCGTTGATTTTGAGCGTGGGAGCGTCATCGGTCTTTGCGGCGGGCACCGTCAAGGTGTTCAGCAATGGCAGCAGTGAGGCCAAAACGCTGACGGGCGCAGAGCATTTAATCGATCTGGTGGGGCAACCGCGACTGGCGAATAGCTGGTGGCCCGGTGCGGTGATCAGCGAAGAGCTGGCAACGGCAGCAGCATTGCGGCAGCAGCAGGCGTTGCTGACACGGCTGGCAGAACTGGCCACAGATTCCAGCGCCGAGGATGCCGCCGCGATTAACGCCTTACGTCAGCAAATTCAGGCGTTGAAGGTGACGGGCAGGCAAAAAATCAATCTTGATCCCGATATCGTCCGCGTTGCCGAACGCGGTAACCCGCCGTTGCAGGGCAACTACACGCTGTGGGTCGGACCACCACCGTCCACGGTCACGTTGTTCGGGCTTATCAGCCGTCCTGGCAATCAGCCATTCACCCCAGGTCGCGACGTGGCGAGCTATCTCTCTGACCAGAGCCTGCTCAGCGGTGCGGATCGCAGCTACGCGTGGGTGGTTTACCCGGACGGACGCACGCAAAAAGCGCCGGTGGCTTACTGGAACAAGCGTCACGTAGAGCCAATGCCCGGCAGCATTATTTATGTTGGCCTCGCGGACTCCATCTGGAGTGAGACGCCTGATGCCCTTAACGCCGACATTCTTCAGACTCTGACGCAGCGGATACCTCAATAATGAAAAAAAGACATCTGCTTAGCTTACTGGCGCTGGGCATTAGCACAGCTTGCTACGGCGAAACATATCCTGCGCCCATTGGTCCGTCGCAGTCGGATTTCGGCGGCGTAGGATTATTACAAACGCCCACCGCGCGTATGGCGCGGGAAGGGGAGTTAAGCCTGAACTATCGCGATAACGATCAGTACCGTTATTACTCAGCTTCAGTGCAACTCTTCCCGTGGCTGGAAACAACGCTGCGCTACACAGACGTGCGCACCCGGCAGTACAGCAGCGTCGAAGCGTTCTCTGGCGATCAAACGTATAAAGATAAAGCCTTCGATCTCAAACTGCGTTTGTGGGAAGAGAGTTATTGGCTGCCGCAAGTGGCGGTTGGTGCGCGGGATATCGGCGGTACGGGGCTGTTTGATGCGGAATATCTTGTTGCCAGCAAAGCCTGGGGGCCGTTCGATTTTACGCTCGGCCTGGGCTGGGGATATCTGGGCACCAGCGGTAATGTGAAAAATCCGCTCTGTTCAGCCAGTGATAAATATTGCTATCGCGATAACAGCTACAAACAGGCGGGATCTATCGACGGTAGCCAGATGTTCCACGGTCCTGCCTCACTGTTTGGCGGCGTGGAATACCAGACGCCCTGGCAACCGCTGCGCCTGAAACTGGAGTATGAAGGCAATAATTATCAACAGGATTTTGCCGGTAAGCTGGAGCAAAAAAGTAAGTTTAACGTCGGGGCGATTTATCGCGTTACCGATTGGGCCGACGTTAACCTTAGCTATGAACGTGGCAACACCTTTATGTTTGGCGTCACGCTGCGCACCAACTTTAACGATCTGCGCCCGTCTTACAACGATAACGCCCGCCCGCAATATCAACCGCAGCCGCAGGATGCCATTTTGCAGCATTCGGTGGTGGCGAATCAGTTAACGCTGTTGAAATACAATGCCGGACTTGCCGATCCGCAGATCCAGGCGAAAGGCGATACGCTGTATGTTACCGGCGAGCAGGTGAAATATCGTGATTCGCGTGAAGGGATCATCCGTGCTAATCGGATCGTGATGAACGATCTGCCGGATGGGATCAAAACGATCCGTATCACGGAAAACCGCCTTAACATGCCGCAGGTGACGACGGAAACCGATGTCGCCAGCCTGAAAAATCATCTCGTCGGCGAGCCGCTTGGGCATGAAACGAAGCTGGCGCAAAAACGCGTCGAGCCGGTGGTTCCGCAGTCCACCGAGCAGGGCTGGTATATCGACAAATCGCGCTTTGATTTCCATATCGATCCGGTGCTGAACCAGTCGGTTGGTGGCCCGGAAAACTTTTACATGTACCAACTGGGCGTGATGGGAATGGCGGATTTGTGGCTGACGGATCACCTGCTCACCACCGGTAGTCTGTTTGCTAACCTTGCCAACAACTACGACAAGTTTAACTACACTAATCCACCGCAGGACTCGCACTTACCGCGCGTTCGTACCCACGTGCGTGAGTATGTGCAGAACGATGTCTATGTGAATAACCTGCAAGCCAACTACTTCCAGCATCTGGGCAACGGCTTCTACGGTCAGGTCTACGGTGGTTATCTCGAAACCATGTTTGGCGGCGCGGGGGCAGAAGTGTTGTATCGCCCGCTGGACAGCAACTGGGCGTTTGGTCTGGACGCCAACTACGTTAAACAGCGTGACTGGCGTAGCGCGAAAGATATGATGAAGTTCACTGATTACAGCGTGAAAACCGGTCATTTGACCGCGTACTGGACGCCATCTTTCGCCCAGGATGTGTTAGTGAAAGCCAGCGTCGGGCAGTATCTGGCAGGGGATAAAGGTGGCACGCTGGAGATCGCCAAACGCTTTGATAGCGGCGTGGTGGTGGGTGGCTATGCCACGATCACGAATGTTTCGAAAGAAGAGTACGGAGAAGGGGACTTCACCAAAGGCGTGTATGTCTCTGTGCCGTTGGATCTCTTCTCGTCTGGCCCGACACGCAGCCGTGCGGCAATTGGCTGGACGCCGCTGACGCGTGATGGTGGTCAGCAACTTGGGCGTAAGTTCCAGTTGTATGACATGACCAGCGATCGAAGCGTGAATTTCCGCTAAGCCGTGGGAAAGGTGCCAGTTTTCGCAATCACTGGCACCCTCATTCTTAATGGCCTGTCGAGCCATCAGGAACGCAGTTCACCCCCGGTTTGCGATCTGGTGTGTAAAGGCGAAAACATTCTGTCTTCCTGTCCGTCGATATCGGTTGCAGGTCTGATTGCCTGAGCGACTGAGCCATCATTGGGCTGGAGACATTGCTTTGCGGAAGGTCGGCTTTATCAGCAGTACCAAGCGGACCGGCAAAAGCAGGAAGAACAGAGACTGATAACAACAAAGCAGCAAAATAAGGCTTCATTTTTACCACCTTTATCAGGTTACGTTTCATTTGTTCCAGAGGAACATTGTCGATTTTTCGCGCTTTGCTGGTGGCCGGGAATCACCTGAATGGGTGATTTTTTGAGGCTGTGTGTCTTGCCGGATGCGCCGCCAGACGCGGCTTATCCGGCCTACGGGTAGGACGGATAAGGCGTTCACGCCGCATCCGGCGCTGGCGGGAGGCACCATCTAACACCAGGTTGAACAAAACATACACAAAAAATATAGATCCCCGTCACATTTTTGCGTTATACAGGAAGCTCGCCACTGAGTTGGAGGGCTGTTATGACGTCGTTATCTCGTCCGCGCGTGGAGTTTATCTCCACCATTTTGCAGACCGTTCTCAATCTTGGCCTGCTGTGCCTCGGCCTGATTCTGGTCGTATTCCTCGGCAAAGAAACGGTGCATCTGGCTGATGTGCTGTTCGCGCCAGAACAAACCAGCAAATATGAGCTGGTGGAAGGGCTGGTGGTTTACTTTCTCTATTTCGAATTTATCGCCCTGATTGTGAAGTACTTCCAGTCCGGTTTTCACTTTCCCTTACGTTACTTTGTCTATATCGGGATCACCGCCATTGTGCGCTTGATCATCGTCGATCATAAATCGCCACTGGATGTGTTGATCTACTCGGCAGCGATCCTGCTACTGGTGATCACCCTATGGCTATGTAATTCGAAACGGCTGAAGCGGGAGTAAAAAAAGGCGCTCCAGGGAGCGCCGAATAACAGTCACAAGTTGGGATAACGTAAGTTGAGGGTGCAGCGGCATAACATTGGCAGAACAACATCTTTAACCTTTCACACCACCTGCCGTCAGGCCGTTGACCAGCCAGCGTTGAGCCAGCAAGAAGACGATGGTGATCGGTAATGCAGACATCACGGCAGCGGCGGCAAAATCGCCCCACAGGTAGTTTTGTGGGTTGAGGTATTGCTGCATCCCCACGGCCAGGGTGTAGCTGTTCACGTCACGCAGTAACAACGACGCGACCGGAACTTCAGTAATGGCAGCGATAAACGACAGGATGAACACTACCGCCAGAATCGGTACTGACAGCGGCAGCAGTACGAGGCGGAAGGCTTGCCACGGTGTCGCACCGTCCAGCGCCGCCGCTTCTTCCAGCGAACTGTCGATGGTTTCGAAATAACCTTTAATCGTCCAGACGTGCAGCGCAATCCCGCCCAGGTAAGCAAAGATAACGCCGCCGTGGGTATTCAGACCGATAAACGGAATGTACTCACCCAGACGGTCAAACAACGCATACAACGCCACCAGTGAGAGTACCGCCGGGAACATCTGGAAAATCAGCATTCCTTTCAGCAGCGTCGCTTTGCCTGGAAAGCGCATACGGGCAAAAGCGTAGGCGCAGGTGGTGGAGAGCGCCACAATGCCAATCGCGGAAATCCCGGCGACCTTTACCGAGTTCCATAGCCACAGCAGTACCGGAAATGGCGGTGGCGTAATGCGACCATCAGCCTGTTCAACGCTAAAACCTAACGCCAGTTTCCAGTGATCCCACGAGATTTGTTCCGGGATCAGGCTGCCGGTCGCGAAGTTCCCCTGACGCAGCGAGATTGCGACGACCATCAGCAGCGGGAACATAATCGCCGCGATAAAAAGTAGCAGTAGCAGGTGAGTAATAAACAAACGTGCTTTTTGCGATTTCGGTTGGACCATTGCCATTTTTGTTATCTCCCTTAATCAAACTTCATTCGTGTGGCTTTCAGGTTCACTATCGCCAGCGCACCCACCAGCAGGAAGATCAGAGTGGCAATTGCTGCCGCCAGACCGAAGTCCTGACCCCCGCCGCCTTCAAAAGCGATGCGGTAGGTGTAGTTAACAAGCAGGTCGGTATAACCGGCTGGCGTGGTGGTGCCAAGACGATCCGGGCCACCGTTGGTCAACAGTTGAATCAGCACGAAGTTGTTAAAGTTAAAGGCGAAGCTGGCGATCATCAGCGGTGTCAGCGGCTTGATCAGCAGCGGCAGCGTGATTTTAAAGAAGTTCTGGAATGGACTTGCGCCATCCATCGCTGAGGCTTCATACAGGTCGTCAGGAATCGCTTTCAGCAAGCCCATGCAGAGGATCATCATGTACGGATAACCCAGCCACGTGTTGACGATAATCAGCATCGTTCGTGCGGTGGTCGGATCGCTAAACCAGGCGGGCTTCACGCCAAACAGCGCGCTCAACATCATGTTGATTTCACCGAAGCTCTGGTTAAACAACCCTTTGAAAATCAAGATTGAAATAAACGATGGCACCGCGTAGGGCAGAATCAGCAGGACGCGATAGACCGCTTTGCCGCGCAACGCTTCCCATTGCACCAGACAGGCCAGCACCATGCCGACTGCAACCGTTAAAAAGACAGTGATCAGTGAGAACATCACGGTCCAGACGAAAATCGCGAGGAACGGTTTCTGAATGCCTTCGTCGGTGAAGACGCGGGTAAAGTTTTTCCAGCCGGTAGTCACGGTGTAACCGGGGCTGAGTTTGTCGTCGCCCCAGTTGCCATCGGCGGTGATGGACTGGTAAAAGCCGGTCTGGTCATTCGGACGATATTTGACGCCACTCTGGTTATTGGTCAGCGTACCGTCATCGCCCAGTGTGTAGAGCGGTTGTGTGCCAGAGAACTGGCGCAGGGAGCTCATCATCACTTTGTTGTCATCCGGGAGGATGGCGGTAATGTTGCTCAGCGCCTGACGATTTTGGGTAATCACGCGCAGATTTGCGCGCTCGCCCTCAGGCTGTGTGGCACTTTCTTTCAGTTGCAGCTTTTGCTCGCCGCCAAATTTAAAGGCATCGGAGAGATAATGCTTACCGGTTTCGCCATCGGTGAGCGCCAGTTGCCACTCATCACCTGCCGGATAAAGCCCGAAGTTATAGGTTTTGCCCGCTTGCCAGGAACGATCTAACAGAACTTCCTGGGCGCGTTCAAAAGTTAGCTGGTTAGTGCTGCTGTAGTTGGTAAAAGCAATGGCGATGGTGCAGACCAGAGGGAAGAGCACGAACAGCCCCATTCCTGCCATTCCCGGATAAACATAGCGCCAGGCGTAGGCTTTCCGGTTGGCGAAAATATACAGCCCCGCAGAACTTAAAATCAGCGTGGTAATGGCGAACAGGTACTCCCCTTGTGCGTACATTAAAACAACAAGGTAACCCACCAGCAGGCCAAGCAGACCTAACACTGACCATTTCAGCGCGTCGCTTTGCCACCAATGTTTCTTTTTAATGACATCCATGGGGTTCTTCCTCATTCCTGGACGGATAAATGATTACACCGCATCCGGCAACAACCGCCTGATGCGGCGCTGGCGCGCCTTATCAGGCTTACGTACAGTTCGTTTTTCCAGGTCGGATGAAGCATTTACGCCGTACCCGACAACAACCGCCTGATGCGACGCTGACGCGTCTTATCAGGCCTACATATGTTTCGGTTTCGTAGGCCGGATAAGGCGTTCACGCCGCATCCGGCATTTCACAGCATTACTTGGTGATACGACCCTGCGCATCTTTCAGCGCGGCATCAACAGTTTGACGACCGCTGGCGGCGTTGATCACTGCGGTACGCACGGCATACCAGAAGGCCGACATCTGTGGGATATTCGGCATGATTTCACCGTTCTTGGCGTTATCCATGGTGGCGGCAATGCGTTGATCTTTCGCCAGCTGATCCTGGTAAGACTTCAGCGCCACGGCGCCCAGCGGTTTATCTTTATTTACCGCTTCCAGCCCTTCGTCAGTCAGCAGGTAGTTTTCGAGGAACTCTTTTGCCAGTTCTTTGTTCGGGCTGGCAGCGTTGATGCCTGCACTCAGAACGCCAACGAACGGTTTGGAAGGTTGTCCCTTGAAGGTCGGCAGCAGCGTCACACCGTAGTTCACTTTGCTGGTATCGATGTTGGACCATGCCCACGGACCGTTGATGGTCATCGCCGTTTCACCTTTGTTAAAGGCCGCCTCTGCGATGGAGTAATCAGTATCCGCATTCATGTGTTTGTTTTTAACCAGATCAACCAGGAAGGTCAGACCCGCTTTCGCGCCGGCGTTATCCACACCAACGTCTTTCACATTGTATTTGTCATTTTCATACTTGAACGCATAACCACCGTCGGCAGCAATCAGCGGCCAGGTGAAGTACGGTTCTTGCAGGTTGAACATCAGCGCGCTCTTACCTTTCGCTTTCAGTTCTTTATCCAGTGCCGGGATTTCTTCCCAGGTTTTTGGCGGATTCGGCAGCAGGTCTTTGTTATAAATTAGCGATAACGCTTCAACGGCAATCGGATAAGCAATCAGTTTGCCGTTATAACGTACAGCATCCCAGGTAAACGGATACAGCTTGTCCTGTAACGCTTTGTCTGGGGAGATTTCAGCCAACAGGCCAGATTGGGCATAGCCGCCAAAGCGGTCGTGCGCCCAGAAAATAATGTCCGGACCATCGCCAGTGGCCGCAACCTGGGGGAATTTCTCTTCCAGCTTATCTGGATGCTCAACGGTGACTTTAATTCCGGTATCTTTCTCGAATTTCTTACCCACTTCTGCGAGGCCGTTGTAGCCTTTATCGCCGTTGATCCAGATTACCAGTTTACCTTCTTCGATTTTGGCGAGAGCCGAGGCGGAAAACATCATCGTCGTCAAAACAGATAATGCGAGGATGCGTGCACCTGTTTTTATTTTCATAATCTCTGGTCCTTGTTGGTGAAGTGCTTGTGAAAACGCCTGAACGGACTCTAGTTTCTTTATACGGCAACCTCTTTCCATCCTCCTTGCCCCTACGCCCCACCTTCGTTTTATGTGATCTGCATCGCAGAAACGGCAGTATTGCGGTAAGGCGCACACAAAATTGCCATGTTTTTTGCAAGCAATATCACGAATTTCCTTACTTTCCCTCGGATTAGTATGCAGACCCCACCTTCTCATCCTCCCGCCTCCTCCCCCATAAAAAAGCCAGGGGGTGGAGGATTTAAGCCATCTTCCGATGACGCATAGTCACTGCATCATGAATGTTGCTGTCGATGACAGGTTGTAACGAAGGGAGAAGGGCATGGCGAGCGTACAGCTGCAAAATGTAACGAAGGCCTGGGGGGATGTGGTGGTATCGAAAGATATCAATCTCGACATCCACGAAGGTGAGTTCGTGGTGTTTGTCGGACCGTCTGGCTGCGGTAAATCCACTTTACTGCGCATGATTGCCGGTCTTGAGACGATCACCAGCGGCGACCTGTTCATCGGTGATAAACGAATGAACGATACCCCGCCAGCAGAACGCGGCGTCGGCATGGTGTTCCAGTCCTATGCGCTCTATCCCCACCTGTCTGTGGCAGAAAATATGTCTTTTGGCCTGAAATTAGCAGGCGCAAAGAAAGAGGTCATCAACCAGCGTGTTAACCAGGTGGCGGAAGTGCTGCAACTGGCGCACTTGCTGGATCGCAAACCGAAGGCGCTCTCCGGCGGACAACGTCAACGTGTGGCGATTGGTCGTACGCTGGTGGCCGAGCCAAGCGTGTTTTTACTCGATGAACCACTTTCCAACCTTGATGCCGCGCTACGTGTACAGATGCGTATCGAAATTTCCCGTCTGCATAAACGCCTGGGGCGCACGATGATTTACGTCACCCACGACCAGGTCGAAGCGATGACGTTGGCCGACAAAATCGTGGTGCTGGACGCCGGTCGCGTGGCGCAGGTCGGGAAGCCGCTTGAGTTGTATCACTATCCGGCCGACCGCTTTGTCGCCGGTTTTATCGGTTCACCGAAAATGAATTTCCTGCCGGTAAAAGTGACCGCCGTTGCAATCGATCAAGTCCAGGTTGAGCTGCCGATGCCAAACCTCCAGCAGGTATGGCTGCCGGTTGAAAGCCACAACGTTCAGGTCGGCGCCAACATGTCGCTGGGCATTCGCCCGGAACATTTACTGCCAAGCGATATCGCCGACGTCATCCTTGAGGGGGAAGTTCAGGTGGTCGAGCAGCTCGGCAACGAAACGCAAATTCATATCCAGATCCCTTCCATTCGTCAAAACCTGGTGTACCGCCAGTCTGACGTGGTGTTGGTAGAAGAAGGTGCCACATTCGCTATCGGCCTGCCGCCAGAGCGTTGCCATCTGTTCCGTGAGGATGGCACTGCATGTCGTCGACTGCATCAGGAGCCGGGCGTTTAAGCACCCCTAAAAAAGACACAAAGCCTGTGACAGGCGATGTGAAAAAAGAAAAGCAATGACTCAGGAGATAGAATGATGATTACTCTGCGCAAACTTCCTCTGGCGGTTGCCGTCGCAGCAGGCGTAATGTCTGCTCAGGCAATGGCTGTGGATTTCCACGGTTACGCTCGTTCCGGGATCGGCTGGACAGGGAGCGGCGGTGAACAACAGTGTTTCCAGACCACTGGCGCTCAAAGTAAATACCGTCTTGGCAACGAATGTGAAACTTATGCTGAATTAAAATTGGGTCAGGAAGTGTGGAAAGAGGGCGATAAGAGCTTCTATTTCGACACTAACGTGGCCTATTCCGTAGCACAACAGAATGACTGGGAAGCCACCGATCCGGCCTTCCGTGAAGCGAACGTGCAGGGGAAAAACCTGATTGAATGGCTGCCAGGCGCCACTATTTGGGCCGGTAAGCGTTTCTATCAGCGTCATGACGTTCATATGATCGACTTCTACTACTGGGATATTTCTGGTCCAGGTGCCGGTCTGGAAAACATCGACGTTGGCTTCGGTAAACTTTCTCTGGCAGCAACGCGTTCTTCTGAAGCGGGCGGTTCGTCTTCTTTCGCCAGCAACAATATCTATGACTATACCAACGAGACTGCGAACGACGTCTTCGACGTGCGTTTAGCGCAGATGGAAATCAACCCGGGCGGCACCCTGGAGCTGGGTGTTGACTACGGTCGCGCTAACCTGCGTGATAACTATCGTCTGGTTGATGGCGCATCGAAAGATGGCTGGATGTTCACTGCCGAGCATACCCAGAGCATCCTGAAAGGCTTCAACAAGTTTGTTGTTCAGTACGCAACAGACTCGATGACCTCGCAGGGTAAAGGTCTGTCGCAGGGTTCTGGCGTTGCGTTTGATAACGAAAAATTTGCCTACAATATCAACAATAACGGTCACCTGCTGCGTATCCTCGATCACGGTGCGATCTCCATGGGCGACAACTGGGACATGATGTACGTGGGTATGTACCAGGATATCAACTGGGATAACGACAACGGCACCAAATGGTGGACCGTCGGTATTCGTCCAATGTACAAGTGGACGCCTATCATGAGTACCTTGCTGGAAGTGGGCTACGACAACGTCGAATCCCAGCGCACTGGCGACAAGAACAATCAGTACAAAATCACCCTCGCACAACAATGGCAGGCTGGCGACAGCATCTGGTCACGCCCGGCTATTCGTGTCTTCGCAACCTACGCCAAGTGGGATGAGAAATGGGGTTATGACTACAACGGTAGCTCCTCTTCCAACCCGAACTACGGCAAAGCTGTTCCGGCGAATTTCGAAGGCGGTAGCTTCGGTCGCGGTGATAGCGATGAGTGGACATTCGGTGCCCAGATGGAAATCTGGTGGTAATAGCAATATGTAGGCCGGATAAGGTGCTTGTACCGCATCCGGCAATCAACGCCTGATGCGACGCTGCCGCGTCTTATCAGGTCTACAACTACTGCCGAATGTAGGTCGGATAAGGCGTTCACGCCACATCCGGCATAAAACAGGTTGTCATTATTTATAAGGGGCGTAAGCCCCTCTGATTATCGGGTTAAGCGCGCTATTGCCTGGCTACCGCTGAACTCCAGATTTTGAGGTGAAAACAATGAAAATGAATAAAAGTCTCATCGCCCTCTGTTTATCCGCAGGGTTGCTGGCAAGCGCGCCTGGAATCAGCCTTGCCGATGTTAACTACGTACCGCAAAACACCAGCGATGCGCCAGCCATTCCATCTGCCGCGCTGCAACAATTAACCTGGACACCAGTCGATCAATCTAAAACCCAGACCACCCGGTTAGCTACTGGCGGTCAACAACTGAACGTCCCTGGCATCAGCGGTTCGGTTGCCGCATACAGCGTCCCGGCAAACATTGGCGAGCTGACACTGACGCTGACCAGTGAAGTGAACAAACAAACCAGCGTATTTGCGCCGAACGTGCTGATTCTTGATCAGAACATGACACCATCGGCCTTCTTCCCCAGCAGTTATTTCACCTACCAGGAACCTGGCGTGATGAGTGCAGATCGTCTGGAAGGCGTTATGCGACTGACACCTGCATTAGGGCAGCAGAAACTTTATGTGCTGGTCTTTACCACTGAAAAAGATCTCCAGCAGACGACACAACTGCTCGATCCGGCAAAAGCCTATGCTAAAGGTGTTGGTAACTCGGTGCCGGATATTCCAGACCCGGTTGCCCGTCATACCACCGATGGTCTGCTGAAACTGAAAGTGAAAACCAACTCCAGCTCCAGCGTGTTGGTGGGGCCGTTGTTTGGTTCTTCCGCTCCAGCTCCGGTTACGGTAGGCAACACTGCGGCACCGGCGACCTACACGGCACCGGCCGCAGCTGCACCTGCTCCGGCACCGGCGAAGAAAAGTGAACCTATGCTCAACGACACGGAAAGTTATTTTAATACCGCGATTAAAAACGCTGTCGCGAAAGGTGATGTTGATAAGGCGTTAAAACTGCTTGATGAAGCTGAACGCCTGGGCTCGACATCTGCCCGTTCCACCTTTATCAGCAGTGTAAAAGGCAAGGGGTAATTACGCCCCACAGTGCTGATTTTGCAACAACTGGTGCGTCTTCGGGCGCACCTTTTTTTCTCTCTCTCCTGTGATTGTTGCGTTATTGTTGCGTATTAGATCACTTAATATGCTTTACATCTCCCGTTAACGCTTTTCTGCGATACAATGCCTTTACGTTATGTAACGGAGAGTTCGGCATGTCACACCCCGCGTTAACGCAACTGCGTGCGCTGCGCTATTTTACAGCGATCCCTGCGCTGGAACCGCAACTGCTCGACTGGTTGTTGCTGGAAGATTCCATGACCAAACGTTTTGAACAGCAGGGAAAAACGGTGAGCGTGACGATGATCCGCGAAGGGTTTGTCGAGCAGAATGAAATCCCCGAAGAATTACCGCTGTTGCCGAAAGAATCCCGTTACTGGTTACGTGAGATTTTGTTATGCGCAGATGGAGAACCGTGGCTTGCCGGTCGAACTGTCGTTCCTGTGTCAACGCTAAGCGGCCCCGAGCTGGCGTTACAAAATTTGGGTAAAACGCCGTTAGGACGCTATCTGTTTACATCATCGACATTAACTCGTGACTTTATTGAGATAGGCAGTGATGCCGGACTTTGGGGGCGACGTTCCCGCCTGCGATTAAGTGGTAAGCCGCTGCTGCTGACCGAACTGTTTTTACCGGCATCACCGTTGTACTAAGAGGAAAAAAATATGGAGTGGAGTCTGACGCAAAATAAGCTGCTGGCGTTTCACCGCTTAATGCGTACGGATAAGCCAATTGGTGCGTTACTGCTGCTCTGGCCAACTTTATGGGCGCTATGGGTGGCGACACCCGGTGTTCCCCAACTCTGGATCCTGGCGGTGTTTGTCGCTGGCGTCTGGCTGATGCGTGCCGCCGGTTGTGTAGTGAATGACTATGCTGATCGTAAGTTTGATGGTCATGTTAAGCGCACGGCAAACCGACCGCTTCCCAGTGGCGCGGTGACGGAGAAAGAGGCGCGAACGCTATTTGTGGTGCTGGTGCTGATTTCGTTCTTACTGGTATTGACGCTGAACACGATGACCATTCTGTTGTCGATTGCCGGACTGGCGTTGGCGTGGGTGTACCCGTTTATGAAGCGGTATACCCATTTACCGCAAGTGGTGCTGGGTGCGGCGTTTGGTTGGTCGATTCCAATGGCTTTTGCCGCTGTGAGTGAATCGGTGCCGTTAAGCTGCTGGTTAATGTTCCTCGCCAATATTCTGTGGGCGGTGGCTTACGACACGCAGTATGCGATGGTTGACCGTGATGACGACGTGAAGATTGGCATTAAGTCCACCGCGATCCTGTTTGGTCAATACGATAAGTTGATTATCGGCATTTTGCAGATTGGCGTGCTGGTGCTGATGGCGATTATCGGCGAGTTAAATGGCTTAGGCTGGGGATATTACTGGTCAATACTGATCGCGGGCGCACTGTTTGTTTATCAACAAAAACTGATTGCCAACCGCGAGCGTGAAGCCTGTTTTAAAGCGTTTATGAATAATAACTATGTTGGCCTGGTACTGTTTTTAGGGCTGGCAATGAGTTACTGGTATTTCTGATGATGTAAAAAAGCCGGATGATCATGGTCATCCGGCTTTTTTTCTGTGAAATGCTGCCTGATGCGCTGCGCTTATCAGGCCTACATAACACATCGCAATTTATTGAATTTGCAGGTCATAGTAGGCCGGGTAAGGCGTTTGCGCCGCATCCGGCAACGCTCATCAGTTACCCTTCGCCCTGCGTCGCACTCTCAATCGTTAAGCGTACATCGGACGTAATCAACTCCGCCAGCAACTGATAAACCTTCATCGTTTCTGCCGGTTCGGCGTCGCCGCTGTCGCTGATATATCCTTCATCACGCAGCGTCAGCACCAGAGAACTGAACACCGCTTTGTCGAAGAACTCCGGTGCGTTGATGCCGTGCAGCACGGAAAGACGTTGTGCCACAGTGCGGCTCTCTTTCTCCAGCGTACCGCGATTGATCGACGGGTTGGCGCTCAACAGCCAGAAGGTAATCGCATAACGTTGCAGCGTTTCACGCGCGCCTGCGGCAAGCAACTGAAGCGTGCGGGAGTGCGCCGGATTGATATGTAACTCATCATCTTGCAGCGTAATCAGCCCCTGGCGTTGCATCTCATTCGCCAGCGCATCAATAACACCCGGCAACTCGTCACGCTCCCAGCGCAGGAACAGCTCCGCTTTTAGCATTGGGTAAAGCACATTGACGTGCTCCATCAACACTTCGCGGGAGATGTGCCGATGCTGCGTCACAATCGCTGCCATCAGCGAAGGCAGAACCAACATATGCGCAATGTTGTTGCGATAGTAGGTCATCAGCACCGCTTGCTCACGCGGCAGGATAATAATGTCGCCGATGGTGTCTTTCTCAACTTCAAACTTGTTCATTTGCAGCGCGTGATCAATCAGCTCACCGGCGCTGGCTGAAGGAACGGTAGAGTCCGTGGAGTAAGGCACGTTGCGCATCAAATCGAGATAACAATTCAGCTGCTCAGTCAATTGCTCGCGAGTGAGTGAACGCTGACGTGACGCCAGCAGCGCAGTACAGCACAGGTTCATGGCGTTAGCCGCGCCTGCGTTGTTAATGCGCACCATCAGATCGGCAGCAATGTTATTGACTGTCGGCGTTAACCAGGCCGGGCGTACAGCTTCGATAGGATCAATAGATTCACGCCAGTCTGGCACGTGCTGGTTGAGATAGGTCATCAACGGCATCGGTTCACCGAAGTTGACATACCCCTGACCGAGATTACGCAGCTTGCTTAAACCGCGCAGCATCTGCGGCAGGCTCTCTTTCTCTTTTGTCGCGCCGCGCAGTTCTTTGGCGTAAGTACCCACTTCCATGACGTGCTCATAACCGATGTAGATCGGAATCAACGTAATCGGACGCGTACCGCCACGCAGCATCGCCTGAATGGTCATCGACAGTGTGCCGGTTTTCGGATCAAGCAAACGTCCTGTACGCGAACGACCGCCTTCCACAAAGTACTCAACGGAATAACCACGGCTGAACAGTTCGCCGAGATATTCACGGAAAACGGTGGAGTAGAGTTTATTGCCTTTAAAAGTACGGCGAATAAAGAACGCCCCCAGACGGCGGAAAATCGGCCCGGCAGGCCAGAAGTTCAGGTTGATCCCGGCGGCGATATGCGGCGGCACCAGCCCCTGGTGATACAGCACGTAAGAGAGCAGCAGGTAGTCCATGTGGCTACGGTGGCATGGCACATACACCAGCTCATGACCGTCGTGAGCCAGCTGGCGAACGCGTTCGGCATTATGGACGTTGATTCCCTGATAGAGCCGGTTCCAGGTGAAGCCCAGAATACGGTCAGTCAGGCGGATCATCTCGTAAGAGAAGTTCGCCGCAATCTCTTCCATCAGCGCAATAGCGTTCTGCTGCGCTTTTTCATGGGAGATTTTTTTGCTGCGCGCTTCATCTTCTACCGCTTTGGCAATTGCACGCGAGGCGAGCAGCTTATTGAACAAATCCTGACGAGCAGGCAAGCGTGGACCCACGGCAGCCAGACGTTGACGGGCAAAGTGCATACGCGCCACGCGCGCCAGTTTTTGGGCGATAGTTTTATCTGTGCCGTGTTCATCAGCCATGCGGCGTAGCGAAACTGACGGCGAGAAACGCACAAAGCTATCGCGACCAAGCCACAGTACGGCGAAAAATTTCTGCACGCCGTTGAGCATACGTAGTGGCGGGTTTACTTCGCCTTTTTCACGTCCTGGCGCACGACCAAACATCACCGATACCGGCACCATCTGCACATCCAGATTTGGGTTGCTACGGTGCAGATCGAGATAGTCGTGGAACAGCTTAATAGACTCTTCTTTCGGCGTGTAATAGGTGAAAACACGCGGCCCGCCATGAATAAACACATAGCGCGGCAGTAGCGTGCCGTCTACCTCCAGCGGCTCTAATGGATCAGGCAGATCATGCGCCAGGCACTGGGCGCGCAACGTCAGCAAATCCGCTTTTGAGTTGTACGGTAAAACGTACATAATTGGACGAGAGGTATCGAGCCCCAATTCCGGGGCAGGATCTGCCGGAATAGACTTGCTTTTTACCAGGATGCTTAATGGTAAATTCAGTAATTTGTAGTAAATTCGTGGCCAGCCGGACATAAACGATGTAAAGCCTCTGGTTAATAATGCAAATGCGCGGGAAGGATAGCAGAAAGTCATGGGAAATTCTGTGGTATCCGCTCATGTTTCGCGCGGCGCTACGCTACCGGAATCATCGGATTCAACGGTACACTGATATTGACGCTCATAATGTAAAAAGGTTCTTTCAATGGCCAATAATACCACTGGATTCACTCGAATTATCAAAGCCGCTGGCTATTCCTGGAAAGGTTTACGCGCTGCATGGATCAACGAAGCGGCATTCCGTCAGGAAGGCGTGGCGGTATTGTTGGCGGTGGTCATCGCTTGCTGGCTGGATGTGGACGCGATAACCCGCGTACTGCTTATTAGCTCCGTCATGTTGGTGATGATTGTGGAAATTCTTAATAGCGCCATCGAAGCGGTGGTTGATCGTATTGGCTCTGAATACCACGAGCTTTCCGGGCGGGCGAAAGATATGGGATCCGCAGCGGTGCTGATCGCGATTATCGTCGCTGTGGCAACCTGGGTCATTCTGTTATGGTCGCATTTTGGATAACCCTTCCAGAATTCGATAAATCTCTGGTTTATTGTGTAGTTTATGGTTCCAAAATCGCCTTTTGCTGTATATACTCACAGCATAACTGTATATACACCCAGGGGGCGGAATGAAAGCGTTAACGGCCAGGCAACAAGAGGTGTTTGATCTCATTCGTGATCACATCAGCCAGACAGGTATGCCGCCGACGCGTGCGGAAATCGCGCAGCGTTTGGGGTTCCGTTCCCCAAACGCGGCAGAAGAACATCTGAAAGCGTTGGCACGCAAAGGCGTAATTGAAATTGTTTCCGGCGCATCGCGTGGGATTCGTTTGTTGCAGGAAGAGGAAGAAGGGTTGCCATTGGTAGGTCGTGTGGCTGCCGGTGAACCGCTTCTGGCGCAGCAGCATATTGAAGGTCATTATCAGGTCGATCCTTCCTTGTTCAAGCCGAATGCCGATTTCCTGCTGCGCGTCAGCGGAATGTCGATGAAAGATATCGGTATTATGGATGGCGACTTGCTGGCAGTGCATAAAACTCAGGATGTACGTAATGGTCAGGTCGTTGTCGCACGTATTGATGACGAAGTTACCGTTAAGCGTCTGAAAAAACAGGGCAATAAAGTCGAATTATTGCCAGAAAACAGCGAGTTTAAACCGATTGTCGTTGACCTTCGTCAGCAGAGCTTCACCATTGAAGGGCTGGCGGTTGGGGTTATTCGCAACGGCGACTGGCTGTAACAGATCTCTGATACCGCGATGCCGCCTGGCGTCGCGGTTTGTTTTTCATCTCTCTTCATCAGGCTTGTCTGCATGGCATTCCTCACTTCATCTGATAAAGCTCTCTGGCATCTCGCCTTACCTATGATTTTCTCCAATATCACCGTTCCGTTGCTGGGGCTGATTGATACGGCGGTAATTGGTCATCTTGATAGTCCGGTTTATCTGGGCGGCGTGGCGGTTGGCGCAACGGCGACCAGCTTTCTCTTTATGCTGTTGCTGTTTTTGCGCATGAGCACTACCGGGCTTACTGCGCAGGCGTATGGTGCCAAAAATCCTCAGGCATTAGCGCGTGCGCTGGTGCAGCCGTTGCTACTGGCGCTGGGGGCTGGCGCGTTGATTGCTCTGTTGCGTACACCGATTATCGATCTGGCGCTGCATATTGTTGGTGGCAGTGAAGCCGTGCTGGAACAGGCGCGGCGCTTTCTTGAAATTCGGTGGCTAAGTGCACCGGCGTCGCTGGCAAACCTGGTATTACTTGGCTGGTTGCTCGGCGTGCAATATGCCCGTGCGCCGGTTGTCCTGTTAGTGGTGGGTAATATTCTCAACATTGTGCTGGATGTCTGGCTGGTGATGGGGCTGCATATGAACGTGCAGGGCGCGGCGCTGGCAACGGTCATCGCAGAATATGCGACGTTGCTGATTGGTCTGCTAATGGTGCGTAAAATCTTTAAACTACGCGGTATTTCCGGCGAAATGCTGAAAACAGCCTGGCGAGGAAACGTCCGTCGCTTGCTGGCGCTTAACCGCGACATCATGCTGCGCTCCCTGTTATTGCAACTCTGTTTTGGTGCAATAACGGTACTTGGCGCGCGACTGGGAAGTGACATTATCGCCGTTAACGCGGTTCTGATGACGCTACTCACCTTTACTGCCTATGCGCTGGATGGTTTTGCCTACGCGGTTGAAGCGCATTCAGGTCAGGCGTACGGTGCGCGCGACGGTAGCCAGTTACTGGATGTCTGGCGCGCAGCGTGCCGCCAGTCGGGGATCGTAGCGTTGCTGTTTTCTGTGATTTATTTGCTGGCAGGGGAACACATTATTGCGTTGCTGACGTCATTAACCCAGATTCAGCAACTGGCCGACCGCTATCTTATCTGGCAGGTCATTTTACCGCTGGTTGGTGTCTGGTGTTATCTACTGGACGGCATGTTTATAGGTGCAACGCGCGCCGCCGAAATGCGAAACAGTATGGCGGTGGCAGCAGCAGGGTTTGCTCTTACGCTCCTCACGTTGCCGTGGTTGGGTAATCATGGTTTGTGGCTGGCGTTAACCGTCTTTCTGGCGCTGCGCGGGCTTTCTCTGGCGGCTATCTGGCGTCGTCACTGGCGCAACGGAACATGGTTTGCCGGAGCGTGACGGTTAAATATTCTGAATAAATAATCCTAAGCCAAATTCCTGACTACACTTAATCCCACGTTCAGAAGAAAAGCGAGCGTACTCTCATTCACCACCTAACGATGAGGACTTGAATATGAATAAAGACGAAGTCGGCGGTAACTGGAAACAGTTCAAAGGTAAAGTGAAAGAGCAATGGGGCAAACTGACCGATGATGATATGACGGTCATTGAAGGTAAACGTGATCAGTTAGTGGGTAAAATCCAGGAACGCTACGGTTACCAGAAAGATCAGGCAGAGAAAGAGGTCGTGGACTGGGAAACCCGCAATGAATACCGCTGGTAATTAATCCCTCCTGCCCGACGTGTACAAGGATGTACGCCCTCTTAACGCGGTTTCTTTTTCACCTGAATAGAGTGGTCATGATGGCACTGTTCAGGATGACGACACGCTTCCACTTCTACACATGCTGAACATAATCCATGCGCTTCAATCACATTATGCCGCAGGGCAAAACCCATTTTTGCCGCCAGCGTATGCATGATGTCTTCCACACCTTCCGCACACTCTTCTTTCACTGCGCCGCAGCGATCGCAAATAAACATAGCTGAAGTATGCGTTGGTTGATCGAACAGGTGACAGAGCACATAGCTGTTGGTGGACTCAACTTTATGCACAAACCCTTGCTCAAGCAGAAAATCGAGTGCGCGATAAACCGTTGGCGGCTTGGCCTGCGGCTCTGCTTCACGCAGTAAATCAAGCAGATCGTAGGCGCTGATTGCTCCTTCCTGCAGACTCATCAGGCGCAACACTTCAAGGCGCTGCGGGGTCAGGCGCACATTACGCTGTGCACAGAGTTTTTCAGCTTGCGCTAATAACTCCTGCGTTGTGGTCTTTTCCATTGGGCACCTCAAAGTGGGGTTAAGAATGTCCTTACTTTACCATAGTTCTCACTTAAACGCCGAGAACAGGGCGTCATAGCTGTCACATTGCCTGATCGCATATTCGTTATGCTATAGTAGCGCCCCCAATTCACCAGGTGCTTAAAAAAACGCCATGTCAGCAGAATCACAAACCGCTTATTCCGCATACCGTTTCTCCATTGCCCCGATGCTCGACTGGACGGACAGACATTGCCGTTATTTCCTGCGTCTGCTCTCCCGCAATACACTTCTCTATACCGAAATGGTGACCACGGGGGCAATTATTCACGGTAAAGGTGATTACCTGGCGTACAGTGAAGAAGAGCATCCGGTGGCGTTGCAACTGGGTGGAAGCGATCCAGCGGCACTGGCGCAGTGTGCGAAGCTGGCAGAAGCGCGCGGATACGATGAAATCAATCTGAATGTCGGCTGCCCGTCTGACCGGGTACAGAACGGCATGTTTGGCGCGTGCCTGATGGGTAATGCGCAACTGGTAGCCGACTGCGTTAAAGCGATGCGCGATGTGGTGTCGATTCCAGTCACGGTGAAAACGCGTATTGGTATTGACGACCAGGACAGCTATGAATTTCTTTGTGATTTCATCAACACCGTTTCCGGTAAAGGCGAGTGTGAGATGTTTATCATCCACGCGCGTAAAGCCTGGCTTTCTGGTTTAAGCCCGAAAGAAAACCGCGAAATCCCGCCGCTCGATTACCCGCGCGTCTATCAACTGAAGCGTGATTTTCCGCATCTGACGATGTCGATTAACGGTGGCATCAAGTCGCTGGAAGAGGCTAAAGCACATTTGCAACATATGGATGGCGTGATGGTCGGACGTGAGGCGTACCAGAATCCGGGGATTCTGGCGGCGGTGGATCGAGAGATCTTTGGTTCCTCTGATACTGATGCCGATCCGGTGGCGGTAGTCCGCGCCATGTATCCGTACATTGAGCGTGAGCTTAGCCAGGGGACATATCTCGGCCATATTACCCGGCATATGCTGGGTCTGTTCCAGGGTATTCCTGGTGCGCGGCAGTGGCGTCGTTATTTAAGTGAAAATGCCCATAAAGCGGGTGCTGACATTAACGTGCTGGAACATGCGCTCAAACTGGTGGCGGATAAGCGTTAATTTTTCACCACAAAGTAGTCAAATTCACTATGCCCTGCGCACCGTCGCGGGGCATATTTTTTGATAAATCATAATGTTAGGTTTTGGCATGATTCTTGTAATGGCTGCAAGAGATTTCATATTTGGGAGTACATCATGCTGGAACTACTTTTTGTGATTGGCTTTTTTGTCATGTTGATGGTCACCGGCGTTTCGTTGCTGGGCATTATCGCCGCGCTGGTTGTGGCGACGGCCATTATGTTCCTCGGCGGTATGCTGGCATTGATGATTAAGTTGCTGCCGTGGTTACTGCTGGCGATTGCGGTGGTGTGGGTTATTAAGGCGATTAAAGCACCAAAAGTGCCGAAATATCAGCGTTATGACCGCTGGCGTTACTAAGGGATTGTGCGGATGATCACAACCTAAGGTTTTATCCTTAGAACAAAATAGGAATTGATTATCAAATCTGTCACTATTGCGTCTCTAACAGATTCATCGTGCTGTACCCTACATACAGCCGAACTATAAAAGAAAGGGCTTCCCAGGTGGAAGCCCAATTTCTTTATGGGATCAGTAAGCTGGAACCCTGCGTCGCCCGGCTTTCCAGAATCTCATGCGCTCGCCGCGCATCCTTCAGCGGATATTTCTGTTGCTCTGCGACATCGACCTTAATCACGCCGCTGGCGATCAAAGAAAACAGTTCATTACTGGCTTCGGTTAACTCATCCCGCGTGGTGATATAGCCTTGCAGGGAAGGGCGTGTCACATACAGCGAGCCTTTCTGATTGAGAATGCCTAAGTTCACACCCGTCACCGCGCCTGATGAGTTACCAAAACTGACCATTAAACCGCGACGTTGCAGACAATCCAGCGACCGTTCCCAGGTATCTTTGCCTACGGAATCGTACACCACGCGCACTTTCTTGCCGTCGGTGATCTCTTTTAATCGCTCGACCAGATTTTCGTCGCGATAGTTAATTACCTGCCATGCACCCGCTTTTAATGCACTTTGCGCTTTTTGCGCGCTACCCACAGTGCCAATAAGTTTTGCTCCTAAGGCTTTTGCCCACTGGCAGGCAATTAAGCCCACGCCGCCGGCAGCCGCATGGAACAGGAACTGTTCGTCAGGTTTGATTTCATACGTTTTGCGCAGCAGATAATAAACCGTTAAGCCTTTCAGGAACGACGCGGCAGCTTGCTCAAAAGAGATCGCCGCTGGCAGAATTGCCGCTTTATCGGCATTGACGTTATGCACAGAACTGTAAGCCCCTAACGTTGACTGCGCATAAACCACACGATCGCCCGCTTTAATATGTTTCACGCCGCTGCCGACTTTGCTCACAATGCCAGCCGCTTCGGTGCCTAATCCGCTGGGTAGCGATGGCGGTGGATAAAGGCCGCTGCGGATATAAGTGTCGATGAAATTGATGCCAATGGCTTTATTTTCGACCTGGATTTCATTCTCTGCCGGATCGGCAGGAGTAAATTCCACGGTTTGAAGTACTTCCGGGCCACCGTGCTTGTGAAATTCAATTCGTGTTGCCATGTGTCCTCCAGAACGTATCGTCAGGGTCTGCTTCATATGGTAAAGTTTCGACCCATTCTTTATCTCGGTAACTCCATTCACTATGGCAGGAAATAAACCCTTCAACAAACAGCAGGCTGAACCCCGCGATCGCGATCCACAAGTTGCCGGGCTGAAAGTGCCTCCGCACTCGATCGAAGCGGAGCAGTCGGTGTTGGGCGGTTTAATGCTGGATAACGAACGCTGGGACGATGTGGCCGAGCGAGTGGTGGCAGATGATTTCTACACCCGTCCGCACCGTCATATCTTTACCGAAATGGCGCGTTTGCAGGAAAGCGGTAGCCCAATTGACCTGATCACCCTTGCCGAATCACTGGAGCGCCAGGGGCAACTTGACAGCGTTGGTGGTTTTGCTTATTTGGCGGAGCTGTCAAAAAATACGCCAAGTGCAGCGAACATCAGTGCCTATGCCGACATCGTGCGCGAACGTGCCGTTGTCCGTGAGATGATCTCAGTTGCGAATGAGATTGCCGAAGCCGGTTTTGATCCGCAAGGGCGCACCAGTGAAGACTTGCTCGACCTTGCTGAATCTCGCGTCTTTAAAATTGCCGAAAGTCGTGCCAATAAAGACGAAGGGCCGAAGAATATCGCCGATGTGCTCGACGCCACGGTGGCGCGTATTGAGCAACTGTTCCAGCAACCGCACGATGGTGTAACCGGTGTTAATACCGGCTATGACGATCTCAACAAAAAAACCGCTGGCTTGCAGCCGTCGGATTTGATCATCGTCGCCGCGCGTCCGTCGATGGGTAAAACGACATTTGCGATGAACCTCGTCGAAAACGCGGCGATGTTGCAGGATAAACCAGTACTTATCTTCTCGCTGGAGATGCCATCGGAACAGATTATGATGCGTTCTCTGGCGTCGTTGTCGCGCGTTGACCAGACCAAAATTCGTACCGGGCAACTGGATGATGAAGACTGGGCGCGTATTTCCGGCACGATGGGCATTTTGCTGGAAAAACGAAATATCTACATTGATGACTCCTCCGGCCTGACGCCAACGGAAGTGCGCTCCCGCGCGCGCCGTATTGCCCGTGAACACGGCGGCATCGGACTCATCATGATCGACTACCTGCAATTGATGCGCGTACCGGCGCTTTCAGACAACCGTACGCTGGAAATTGCAGAAATCTCCCGCTCGCTAAAAGCCCTGGCGAAAGAACTGAATGTGCCGGTGGTGGCGCTGTCTCAGTTGAACCGTTCTCTGGAACAACGTGCTGATAAACGCCCGGTCAACTCCGACCTGCGTGAATCCGGTTCCATCGAGCAGGATGCGGACTTGATCATGTTTATCTATCGTGATGAGGTTTATCACGAAAACAGTGACTTAAAAGGCATCGCGGAAATTATTATCGGTAAACAACGTAACGGCCCAATCGGGACGGTACGCCTGACCTTTAACGGTCAATGGTCGCGTTTCGACAACTACGCGGGGCCACAGTACGACGACGAATAATAATTATTTTATGAATTAGGTAATTAAAGCAAACACTTATCAAGGAACACAAATGCAAGCGGCAACTGTTGTGATTAACCGCCGCGCTCTGCGACACAACCTGCAACGTCTGCGTGAACTGGCACCTGCCAGTAAACTGGTTGCGGTGGTGAAAGCGAACGCCTACGGTCACGGTCTGATTGAGACCGCGCGAACGCTCCCCGATGCCGACGCCTTTGGCGTTGCCCGTCTCGAAGAAGCCCTGCGGCTTAGGGCGGGGGGCATCACGCAACCTATTTTGTTACTGGAAGGCTTTTTTGAAGCAGACGATCTGCCGACGATCTCCGCTGAACATCTGCATACTGCCGTGCATAACGAAGAACAGCTTGCTGCGCTGGAAGAGGCCAATCTGGAGGAGCCAGTTACCGTCTGGATGAAACTCGACACCGGTATGCACCGGCTGGGCGTGTTACCGGAACAAGCTGAAGCGTTTTATCAACGACTTACGCAATGTAAAAACGTCCGTCAGCCGGTGAATATTGTCAGCCACTTTGCTCGTGCTGATGAGCCAAAATGCGGCGCGACTGAGAAACAACTCGATATCTTCAATACCTTTTGCGAAGGCAGACCCGGCAAGCGTTCAATCGCCGCATCGGGCGGAATTTTGTTATGGCCGCAGTCGCATTTTGATTGGGTGCGCCCGGGCATCATTCTTTATGGCGTGTCACCGCTGGAAGATGGTTCCACCGGTGCCGATTTCGGTTGCCAGCCAGTGATGTCACTGACCTCCAGCCTGATTGCCGTGCGTGAGCATAAAGCAGGTGAACCGGTAGGCTATGGCGGCACCTGGATTAGCGAGCGCGATACCCGCCTTGGCGTGGTGGCGATGGGCTATGGCGATGGCTACCCGCGCGCCGCGCCGTCCGGTACACCAGTGCTGGTGAACGGCCGCGAAGTGCCGATTGTGGGGCGAGTCGCGATGGATATGATCTGCGTAGATTTAGGCCCGCAGGCGCAGGATAAAGCCGGGGATCAGGTCATTTTATGGGGCGAAGGTCTGCCCGTAGAGCGTATCGCAGAAATGACGAAAGTGAGTGCTTACGAACTTATCACGCGCCTGACATCAAGGGTCGCGATGAAATACGTGGATTAATCGTTCTGCAATAGTTGATTGTCTGTGCCGGATGCGGTGTGAAAGCCTTATCCGGCCTGCAAATTTATGTAAATTCAATAAATTGATACACTCTTGTCGTTCGTACCTCTGAAGGTTTTGCGTTTTTTATCAGCTTCGCTGCGTTATTAATTGCTGCTCATTGCTAAACATCCTCTCGATCTTCCCCATCTTCCGGTTTATTGTGTTTTAACCACCTGCCCGTAAACCTGGAGAACCATCGCGTGTTTCAAAAAGTTGACGCCTACGCTGGCGACCCGATTCTTTCGCTTATGGAGCGTTTTAAAGAAGACCCTCGCAGCGACAAAGTGAATTTGAGTATCGGTCTGTACTACAACGAAGACGGGATTATTCCACAATTAAAAGCCGTCGAAGAAGCGGAAGCGCGCCTGAATGCGCAGCCTCATGGCGCTTCACTTTATCTACCGATGGAAGGGCTTAACAGCTATCGCCATGCTATTGCGCCACTGCTGTTTGGCGCTAATCATCCGGTGTTACAACAACAGCGCGTGGCGACTATTCAAACGCTTGGCGGTTCAGGGGCATTGAAAGTGGGGGCTGACTTCCTGAAACGCTACTTCCCGGAATCAGGTGTGTGGGTCAGCGATCCCACCTGGGAAAATCACGTAGCAATATTTGCCGGGGCTGGATTCGAAGTGAGCACTTACCCCTGGTATGATGAAGTGACCAACGGTGTGCGTTTTGACGATCTGTTGGCGACGCTAAAAACATTGCCTGCCCGCAGTATTGTGCTGCTGCATCCGTGCTGTCATAACCCAACGGGCGCCGATCTCACCAACGACCAATGGGACGCAGTCATTGAAATTCTCAAAGCACGCGAGCTTATCCCATTTCTCGATATCGCTTATCAAGGATTTGGTGCCGGTATGGAAGAGGATGCCTACGCCATTCGCGCCATTGCCAGCGCCGGATTACCTGCTCTGGTAAGCAATTCATTCTCGAAAATTTTCTCCCTGTACGGCGAACGTGTCGGCGGTCTTTCGGTGGTGTGTGAAGATGCCGAAGCCGCAGGCCGTGTGCTGGGGCAACTGAAAGCTACTGTGCGCCGTATTTACTCCAGCCCGCCGAATTTTGGTGCACAGGTAGTGGCAACGGTGCTGAATGATGAGGCGTTGAAAGCCAGTTGGTTGGCAGAAGTAGAAGAAATGCGAACCCGTATTCTGGCAATGCGTCAGCAACTGGTGCGGGTGTTGAGCACTGAGATGCCGGAGCGCAATTTTGATTACCTGCTTAAGCAACGCGGCATGTTCAGCTATACCGGTTTAAGCGCCGCTCAGGTCGATCGCCTGCGCGAGGAATTTGGCGTTTACCTGATCGCCAGCGGTCGTATGTGTGTTGCCGGGCTTAACTCTGCGAACGTGCAGCGCGTTGCAAAGGCGTTTGCTGCAGTGATGTAAGGTTAACCAGCAGGCGGTTGAAAAGCCGCCTGCTCTACTATAAATAAGGGGGGCTATGTATTATCCAGGTAAATAGTACGAAGGAGATGAAGACTTATTTCTTATAAACGTGAATAAAATAGGCGTTTCATTTCCGAACATTTTTATACTATGGAAATATATTAAGTTATTAAATAGTTACAAACACGGACTGGTCTCATGTGATCCTTCTCCCTTTCTTCACAAAAGCCGCAGATAATCCTTCCTTTCCCTCGCTGCTGGCGTTATGGTCAGATGGCTTTTCCAACACACTTCATAATAAAAAGTTTCAACTTACTGACTATTTAGGGAAAAATATGCGCAAGATCACACAGGCATTGAGTGCCGTTTGCTTATTGTTCGCTCTAAACAGTTCTGCTGTTGCGTTAGCCTCTTCACCTTCACCGCTTAATCCCGGCACTAACGTTGCCAGACTCGCTGAACAGGCACCTGTCCATTGGGTATCGGTCGCACAAATTGAAAATAGCCTTGCCGGGCGCCCACCGATGGCGGTTGGGTTTGATATCGATGATACCGTTTTGTTTTCCAGCCCCGGATTCTGGCGCGGCAAGAAAATATTCTCGCCAGAAAGCGAAGATTATCTAAAAAACCCAGCATTCTGGGAAAAGATGAACAATGGTTGGGATGAATTCAGCATTCCAAAAGAGGTCGCACGTCAGCTAATTGATATACATGTCCGCCGTGGCGATACCATCTTTTTTGTGACTGGCCGTAGCCCAACGAAAACAGAAACGGTTTCGAAAACACTAGCCGATGATTTCCACATCCCGGCAACCAGTATGAATCCGGTAATTTTTGCGGGTGATAAACCAGGACAAAACACGAAAACGCAGTGGTTGCAGGATAAAAATATCCGAATGTTTTATGGTGATTCCGATAATGATATGACTGCCGCGCGTGATGTCGGCATTCGTGGTATCCGTATTCTGCGTGCCTCCAACTCTACCTACAAACCCTTGCCACAAGCGGGTGCTTTTGGCGAAGAGGTGATCGTTAATTCAGAATACTGATAGTGCGGGAGAGTGTGTCACTCTCCCGAATGCTGTTTTTTTAATCACACCTTTATCCTTTCGCTGTCTTGCTGCAAACTGATTAAGAGAGTTTTATCAAGGAGCAGCACATGTGGTATCAAAAGACGCTCACGCTTAGCGCCAAATCTCGCGGGTTTCATCTGGTAACGGATGAAATTCTGAATCAACTGGCAGATATGCCGCGTGTTAATGTCGGTTTACTGCACCTGTTGCTGCAACACACTTCCGCCTCTCTGACACTTAATGAGAATTGCGACCCCACGGTACGCCAGGACATGGAGCGTTTTTTCCTCCGCACTGTTCCCGATAACGGAAACTATGAGCATGATTATGAAGGGGCAGATGATATGCCTTCTCATATCAAATCCTCAATGCTGGGAGTATCGCTTGTTTTGCCAGTGCATAAAGGACGTATTCAGACCGGCACCTGGCAGGGTATCTGGCTGGGGGAACATCGTGTCCACGGCGGATCGCGTCGCATCATCGCGACACTACAAGGGGAGTAAAAAATGACCATATCGGAGTTGCTACAATATTGCATGGCAAAACCTGGCGCTGAACAGAGCGTTCACAGCGACTGGAAAGCGACGCAAATCAAAGTGGAAGATGTGCTGTTTGCGATGGTGAAAGAAGTGGAAAATCGCCCGGCGGTTTCGCTGAAAACCAGCCCGGAACTGGCGGATCTTCTGCGTCAGCAGCACAGCGATGTACGTCCCAGCCGACATCTGAATAAAGCGCACTGGAGTACCGTATATCTCGACGGATCGTTGCCGGATTCGCAAATCTATTATCTGGTCGATGCGTCGTATCAGCAGGCGGTGAATTTGCTGCCGGAAGAAAAACGCAAATTGCTGGTACAACTCTGAAAGGAAAAGACCGTTCAGAAAGCGGCCTGATATTGCTGAAAAACTGGCTTAAAAGTCAAAAGCGGCACGGTTTTCCCCCTCTCCCTTTTAGGGAGAGGGCCGGGGTGAGGGTAAATAATCACGCCAGTGCTGGTCTGTTCCCCTCACCCTAACCCTCTCCCCGGAGGGGCGAGGGGACTGTCCGAGCACATTTTTAGACTTTGTCATCAGTCTGAGGCCGCTCAGAAAGCGGCCTTTGTGATTACAGCATTGGTTTGAGGAAGCGCGCTGTATGCGAAGCTTCGCACTCCGCGACGGTTTCTGGCGTACCGGAGACGAGGATCTCGCCGCCGCCGCTGCCGCCTTCCGGGCCAAGATCGACAATCCAGTCGGCGGTTTTAATCACGTCCAGATTGTGCTCAATCACCACAATGGTGTTGCCCTGATCGCGCAGTTTATGCAGTACGTCGAGCAGTTGCTGAATATCGGCAAAGTGCAGACCGGTGGTCGGCTCATCGAGAATATACAGCGTCTGCCCGGTGCCGCGTTTTGATAGCTCACGCGCCAGCTTCACGCGCTGGGCTTCACCACCGGAAAGCGTGGTGGCGGACTGCCCGAGGCGGATGTACGTCAGGCCAACGTCCATCAACGTTTGCAGCTTACGCGCCAGCGCCGGTACGGCATCAAAGAACTCTCGCGCCTCTTCGATGGTCATATCCAGCACTTCGTGGATGGTTTTGCCTTTGTACTTTATCTCCAGCGTTTCGCGGTTATAGCGTTTACCTTTGCACTGGTCGCACGGTACGTAAATATCCGGCAGGAAGTGCATTTCAACTTTGATCACGCCATCGCCCTGACAGGCTTCGCAGCGTCCGCCACGGACGTTAAAGCTGAACCGTCCTGGCGTATAACCGCGCGCGCGGGATTCCGGTACGCCCGCAAACAATTCGCGCACAGGCGTAAACACGCCGGTATAGGTTGCCGGGTTGGAACGCGGAGTACGACCAATTGGGCTTTGGTCGATATCGATGACTTTATCGAAATGCTCCAGCCCCTGAATATCACGGTAGGGTGCCGGTTCGGCGATAGTCGCGCCGTTCAACTGGCGTTGGGCAATCGGGAACAGGGTATCGTTAATCAGCGTGGATTTACCGGAACCTGAAACCCCTGTAATGCAGGTAAACAGGCCTACTGGCAACGTTAGCGTCACATCTTTCAGGTTGTTGCCGCGTGCGCCTGTCAGTTTCAGCACTTTTTCCGGATTCGCAGGGACGCGTTTCTTCGGCACTTCAATCTTGCGTTTACCGCTCATGTACTGCCCGGTCAACGACTCTGGCACTGCCATAATCGCTTCCAGCGGCCCTTCCGCAACCACTTCGCCACCGTGAACACCCGCGCCTGGACCGATGTCGATAACGTGGTCAGCCGCGCGAATCGCGTCTTCATCGTGTTCCACCACAATCACGGTATTACCAAGATCGCGCAGATGGATAAGCGTACCCAGCAAACGTTCGTTATCGCGCTGGTGCAGGCCGATAGACGGCTCATCCAGCACATACATAACGCCAACCAGCCCTGCGCCAATCTGGCTCGCCAGACGGATACGCTGGGCTTCGCCGCCGGAAAGTGTCTCTGCCGAGCGGGAAAGTGTCAGGTAATTCAGCCCAACGTTAACGAGGAATTTCAGGCGGTCACCAATCTCTTTGAGGATTTTTTCCGCAATCTTCGCGCGTTGTCCAGCGAGTTTGAGATTATTGAAAAACTCCATCGCATGACCGATGCTCATGTCAGAGATTGCAGGCAGCGGCGTATTTTCGACATAAACATGGCGCGCTTCACGGCGCAAACGCGTCCCTTCACAACTGGCGCACGGACGATTGCTGATAAACTTAGCTAACTCTTCACGTACCGCGCTGGATTCCGTCTCTTTATAACGGCGCTCCATATTGTGCAGCACGCCTTCGAACGGATGGCGGCGGATGGAGGTATCGCCGCGATCGTTCATGTATTTAAATTCAATATTTTCTTTGCCAGAACCGTACAGCACCACTTTATGCACGTTTGCGCTCAGACTGCCCCACGGCGCTTCGACGTCAAATTTATAGTGATCTGCCAGTGATTTCAGCATCTGGAAATAATAGAAGTTGCGGCGATCCCAGCCACGGATCGCCCCGCCAGCCAGCGACAGTTCCGGGTTCTGGATCACGCGATCGGGATCGAAATATTGCTGTACGCCGAGGCCGTCACAGGTCGGGCAGGCGCCCGCCGGGTTGTTAAACGAGAACAGGCGTGGTTCCAGTTCGCGCATACTGTAGCCGCAAATCGGGCAGGCGAAGTTCGCGGAGAACAGCAGTTCTTCCGCTTTGGGATCGTCCATATCCGCAACAACCGCCGTACCGCCGGAAAGCTCCAGTGCGGTTTCAAACGATTCCGCCAGACGCTGGGTAAGATCGTCACGCACCTTGAAGCGATCGATAACCACTTCAATGGTGTGTTTCTTTTGCAGTTCCAGTTTCGGCGGATCGGAAAGATCGCAGACTTCGCCATCAATACGCGCGCGGATATAACCCTGACTCGCCAGATTCTCCAGCGTTTTAGTGTGTTCGCCTTTGCGCTCTTTGATGATTGGCGCGAGTAGCATCAGACGTTTGCCTTCCGGCTGCGAAAGCACGTTATCCACCATCTGGCTGACAGTTTGCGCCGCCAGCGGAACGTCGTGGTCCGGGCAGCGCGGCTCGCCGACGCGAGCGTACAGCAGACGCAAATAGTCGTGGATTTCAGTGATGGTCCCCACTGTGGAACGCGGGTTATGAGACGTCGATTTCTGTTCAATTGAGATGGCGGGAGAAAGCCCCTCAATATGATCGACATCCGGTTTTTCCATCAGTGACAGAAACTGCCGCGCGTAGGCGGAAAGGGATTCAACGTAACGACGCTGCCCTTCGGCATATAAGGTGTCGAAAGCGAGCGAGGATTTGCCAGAACCCGAAAGCCCGGTGACGACAATCAGTTTGTCGCGGGGGATAACGAGGTTGATATTCTTGAGATTATGGGTGCGGGCGCCCCGAACTTCGATCTTATCCATTCACCTTTCCCGGATTAAACACTTTTTTGCCCGGCGGCATGGCGCTACCGGCGATCACAAACGGTTAATTATGACACAAATCGACCTGAATGAATATACAGTATTGGAATGCAAAACCCGGAGTGCTGTGTAACAATGTCGGGCCATGTTTGTTTACCGGAACCGAGGTCACATCGTGGTAAAACCGCTATTGGTAATGCTACAATCGCGCGTTTACACTTATTAGAACGTTTTTTTCAGGAGACACGACATGGCCAGCAGAGGCGTAAATAAGGTTATTCTCGTTGGTAATCTGGGCCAGGACCCGGAAGTACGCTATATGCCGAATGGTGGCGCAGTTGCCAACATTACGCTGGCTACTTCCGAATCCTGGCGTGATAAAGCGACCGGCGAGATGAAAGAGCAGACTGAATGGCACCGTGTTGTGCTGTTCGGCAAACTGGCGGAAGTTGCCAGCGAATATCTGCGTAAAGGTTCTCAGGTTTATATCGAAGGTCAGCTGCGTACCCGCAAATGGACTGACCAATCCGGCCAGGATCGCTACACCACAGAAGTCGTGGTGAACGTTGGCGGCACCATGCAGATGCTGGGTGGTCGCCAGGGCGGCGGCGCACCGGCAGGCGGTAACGTCGGTGGCAGTCAGCCGCAGGGCGGTTGGGGGCAGCCTCAGCAGCCGCAGGGTGGCAATCAGTTCAGCGGCGGTGCGCAGTCTCGCCCGCAGCAGTCCGCTCCGGCAGCGCCGTCTAACGAGCCGCCGATGGATTTCGATGACGACATTCCGTTCTGATTTGTCATTAAAACAATAGGTTATATTGTTTTAAGGTGGATGATTAAAGCATCCGCCAGTCATAAAAAAGAAGCCTCCGTTATGGAGGCTTCTACATATCAGGTCAAAATCATCGGCCACTGTGGTGGAGTTTGACCCATCCCTTCCACCATCACCGACTCAATGTTGTGCCAGATGGCAGTAATATCGGTCATTGTGATGCCAAGCAACCCCATTGCGAACCAACAGGCGGAAACCACGCCCAGACCGCTACTAATCACTGCCAGCCCGACATAATCAGAGCGCCGGAAACGGATGTTGAGCGTGCTGGCCAGAAACATCAATATGGCGCTAAGAAGCTGCCAGCGAAGGAGAACCACGCCAGTGGTGAGGGTAGCCATCAAACATTTCCTCTGAAAATTACCAAGCCCTGGATAGCACGGCATTACTCACGGGGGCGTGATACACTCTGGCTATCGCGGGACTTTCAGAACATAAAATGAAACACTTAGTTTGTTTCATAAATTTTTGTGAACTATATCACAATTGCTCGTTTGTTAGCCAGATTATGCTGCTACTTTTATTGCTGCACTAATTATGTGGTTTTTCAGTGAAATCGAGACAATGCACAATAAAGAAATATTGTAACTTCCTGCCTGACCTGCATTTTTTCAACAATGCCCTTTTGATATCAGCGAGTTATTTTTATTTAAACAAAGATTATGAAGGTATCAATTTCAAATCAGGCAAAAGTGCTATTTATACCGTAAGATTTATCTAACGTCGTCGGTAGCCAGGGTTTTAACCTTGCAATTACCAGGTATAACCAGGCAGGGAATTGATAGAAATGAGTCATAGTGTGCGACACAAATTGCTGGCGTTGCCGGGTATTATCTTTGTAGTCCTCCTTCCCATCATTCTGTCGCTATGGATCGCCTTTCTTTGGGCTAAAGCGGAAGCGAATAATCAACTTCGTGCTTTTGCCCAGTTAGCACTGGAGAAATCCGAGCTGGTCATTCGCCAGGCAGATTTAGCAAGCGACGATGCGGAACGCTATCAGGGACAAATTTGTACTCCCACTCATCAACAACAAATGTTGAATATTATCCGTGGTTATCTTTATATCAACGAATTGATCTATGCCCACGATAACCTTTTTTTATGCTCAACATTAATGGCTCCCGTTAACGGCTATACGATGCCGCCAGCGAACTATAAGCGTGAACCTAATGTCTCAATCTATTATTATCGCGACACTCCTTTTTTTGCCGGTTATAAAATGACCTATATGCAGCGAGGAAACTATGTCGCGGTAATTAACCCTTTATTCTGGAGCGAGGTGATGTCTGACGATCCAACGCTGCAATGGGGGGTATATGATACGGTGACGAAAACCTTTTTCTCTTTAAGTAAACAAGCCTCAGCAGAAAAATTCTCACCATTGATTCATCAAAGGGAAATAACCGTACAGCAGAACGGTTATTTATATGCGATAGTCCATTCAACAAAACGTCCCATTGCTGCTATCGTTGCAACCTCCAATCAGCGTATTTTGTCACACTTTTATAATCACCTTGTATTTGCCTTACCGGCGGGCATTATGGGCAGCCTGGTGCTGCTTTTACTCTGGCTGCGTATAAACCAGAAGTACCAGTCACCTAAGCGTAAATTGCAACGTGCCCTCGAAAAACGGCAGCTTTGTCTCTATTACCAACCGATTATTGATATTAAAACGAATAAATGTATTGGTGCTGAGGCATTGCTACGCTGGCCGGGGAATCAGGGACAGGTAATGACGCCAGCAGAGTTTATTCCGCTGGCGGAACAAGAGGGTCTAATTGCGCAGGTGACAGATTATGTCATTAACATGGTGTTTGACGATCTCGGTTCCTGGCTGGAAAAACACCCTGAATTATCTACTTCAATTAATTTGTCTGCCTCCGATTTTCATACTTCAAGGGTCATTGCCTTAACCAATCAAAAAATAGAACAATTCACCGTGCGTCCGCAGCAAATTAAATTTGAAGTCACTGAACATGCATTTTTAGATGTCGCCAAAATGACGCCGATTATTCTGGCTTTCCGTCAGGCTGGTTACGAAGTGGCGATCGATGACTTTGGTATTGGCTACTCCAACCTGCATAACCTTAACTCATTGAATATTGATATCCTGAAAATCGATAAATCGTTTGTTGAGACGTTGACCACGCATAAAACCAGCCATTTGATTGCGGAACACATCATCGAACTGGCACATAGTTTGGGTCTAAAAACGATTGCAGAAGGGGTGGAAACGGAGGATCAGGTCAACTGGCTGCGCAAACGCGGCGTGCGCTATTGTCAGGGCTGGTACTTTGCAAAGGCGATGCCGCCGCAGGTTTTTATGGCATGGGCAGAGCAATTACCCGCGCATGACGCCATGCGCGGGCAGTAACCCTAGATCCGGTGGCGGTAATCGCTGGGAGTGCGATCAAATTGCCGACGGAAAACGCGGGAAAAGGTCTGCTGTGAAACGTAACCCAGATCCATCGCGATATCAAAAATAGGGCGCTCGGTGGTGCGCAGTTCAACGGCAGCCAGTAGCAGTCGGCGTTGACGAATGTAATCGCCAAGCGTCTGATGCGTCACAGTGCGGAACATTCGCTGTAAATACCACTTTGAATAACCTGATTTTTTCGCCACCACATCAATGTTCAGCGGCTGGTCGATATGCTCGTCAATCCATGCGATAAGATCCTGAATAATTTTCTGATGGGACATAAATCTGCCTCTTTTCAGTGTTCAGTTCGTTAATTCATCTGTTGGGGAGTATAATTCCTCAAGTTAACTTGAGGTAAAGCGATTTATGGAAAAGAAATTACCCCGCATTAAAGCCTTGCTTACTCCAGGCGAAGTGGCGAAACGTAGCGGCGTGGCGGTATCGGCGCTGCACTTCTATGAAAGCAAAGGATTGATTACCAGTATCCGCAATAGCGGTAATCAGCGGCGATATAAGCGTGATGTGTTGCGATACGTCGCAATTATCAAAATTGCTCAACGCATTGGCATTCCGCTGGCGACCATTGGTGAAGCGTTTGGTGTGTTGCCCGAAGGGCATACGTTAAGTGCGAAAGAGTGGAAACAGCTATCTTCGCAATGGCGAGAAGAACTGGATCGACGCATTCATACCTTAGTCGCGCTGCGTGATGAACTGGACGGTTGTATTGGCTGCGGCTGCCTTTCGCGTAGCGACTGCCCGTTGCGTAACCCGGGCGACCGCTTAGGGGAAGAAGGCACCGGCGCACGCTTGCTGGAAGATGAACAAAACTAAAGCGCCACAAGGGCGCTTTAGTTTGTTTTCCGGTCTTTGTCTTTCACTCTATCCCGCTGGTACACGGGAGGGTTTCCCCCGACGTCAACACACCTCATTCGAGCACGTGGTGGAGGTTCCGGTTAGTGTTGATACTTTAATTGTATGTCACCGCTGTTTCTTCGCCAGTGCAAAGTGATCCTTTTTAACCGCAATATTTTTGCCATCTTGCGTGATTTTTTACCGTAAACCTTCGCCACAAGTTGCCTACAAATGCCGTAATTTTGCGCATCCACGATAACGTTTGCGCATCAATTGCCTGGTTTTTCATCGTCAACACAAGAAAAGGGAAAAAAGCAGCAAACTTCGGTTGAAAAAGCCGCTATGATCGCCGGATAATCGTTTGCTTTTTTTTACCACCCGTTTTGTATGCGCGGAGCTAAACGTTTGCTTTTTTGCGACGCCCCAGATTGTCGCAAACCTGAAGCAGGAAGAATAACGTTTCGCTGGCAGGGGATTGTCCGCCACGCATCTTGACGAAAAATAAACTCTCAGGGGATGTTTTCTTATGTCTACGCCATCAGCGCGTACCGGCGGTTCACTCGACGCCTGGTTTAAAATTTCACAACGTGGAAGCACCGTCCGTCAGGAAGTGGTTGCCGGGTTAACAACGTTTCTGGCGATGGTCTACTCGGTTATCGTCGTTCCAGGTATGTTGGGTAAAGCGGGCTTCCCGCCAGCGGCAGTTTTTGTTGCAACTTGTCTGGTTGCCGGGATTGGTTCTATCGCGATGGGGTTATGGGCCAATCTGCCGTTGGCTATCGGCTGCGCCATCTCTCTGACGGCGTTTACCGCATTCAGCCTGGTGCTGGGGCAACATATTAGCGTACCTGTCGCGCTGGGTGCCGTGTTCCTGATGGGTGTTCTGTTTACGGTAATTTCTGCCACGGGTATCCGTAGCTGGATTTTGCGCAACTTACCGCACGGCGTGGCACACGGCACGGGGATTGGTATCGGCCTGTTCTTGCTGCTGATTGCCGCTAATGGTGTCGGTCTGGTGATTAAAAACCCGCTCGACGGTCTGCCCGTTGCGCTGGGTGATTTCGCGACCTTCCCGGTGATTATGTCACTGGTAGGTCTGGCGGTGATCATCGGCCTGGAAAAACTGAAAGTCCCTGGTGGCATTCTGCTGACCATTATCGGTATCTCAATTGTCGGTTTGATCTTCGATCCTAACGTCCATTTCTCCGGCGTTTTCGCCATGCCTTCATTGAGCGATGAAAACGGCAATTCACTGATTGGCAGCCTGGATATTATGGGGGCGCTGAACCCTGTGGTTCTGCCGAGCGTACTGGCGCTGGTGATGACTGCTGTTTTCGATGCTACCGGAACCATCCGTGCGGTAGCCGGTCAGGCGAACCTGCTGGATAAAGACGGGCAGATTATCGACGGCGGTAAAGCACTGACCACCGACTCCCTGAGCAGCGTTTTCTCTGGCCTGGTCGGTGCGGCTCCGGCTGCGGTATACATTGAGTCTGCGGCGGGTACAGCAGCGGGCGGTAAAACCGGTCTGACGGCAATCACGGTTGGCGTGCTGTTCCTGCTGATTCTGTTCCTCTCTCCGCTCTCTTACCTCGTTCCGGGTTACGCAACAGCTCCGGCGCTGATGTACGTTGGCCTGTTGATGTTGAGCAACGTGGCGAAAATCGACTTTGCTGATTTCGTCGATGCAATGGCGGGTCTGGTAACAGCAGTATTCATCGTGCTGACCTGTAACATCGTAACTGGCATCATGATCGGCTTCGCGACCCTGGTGATTGGTCGTCTGGTTTCTGGCGAATGGCGTAAGCTGAACATCGGTACGGTCGTTATCGCCGTGGCGCTGGTCACCTTCTATGCTGGAGGCTGGGCAATCTAAGCTTTAATAAGATTCTGAAAACGGGTGGCAATGGCTGCCCGTTTTTATTTTCTCCGTACATTGTGTGAGCTTTTGCGATATTCTGAAAAACTGAGAGTCCGGGCATAACGCCTTTCTCAAATCATAAAAAACATTGCAAACAGGGAACGCATGGAAATCTTCTTCACCATACTGATAATGACCCTCGTGGTCTCGCTGTCCGGGGTGGTCACTCGTGTCATGCCCTTTCAGATCCCGCTTCCGCTTATGCAAATCGCCATCGGTGCGCTACTGGCGTGGCCGACGTTTGGTTTGCATGTGGAGTTTGATCCTGAACTCTTTTTAGTCTTGTTTATCCCGCCGTTGCTGTTTGCTGATGGCTGGAAAACACCAACCCGCGAATTTCTCGAACATGGTCGGGAAATATTCGGCCTCGCGCTGGCGCTGGTGGTGGTCACTGTGGTCGGCATTGGCTTCCTTATTTACTGGGTGGTGCCGGGTATCCCGCTGATACCCGCCTTTGCGCTGGCGGCGGTGCTCTCTCCGACCGATGCCGTGGCGCTCTCCGGGATTGTTGGCGAAGGGCGCATCCCGAAAAAAATCATGGGTATTTTGCAGGGCGAAGCGTTGATGAATGACGCCTCCGGCCTGGTGTCGCTGAAGTTTGCCGTGGCAGTTGCGATGGGGACGATGATCTTCACCGTTGGCGGCGCGACGGTTGAATTTATGAAAGTGGCCATTGGCGGTATTCTCGCCGGTTTTGCGGTGAGCTGGCTGTATGGTCGCTCGTTGCGTTTCCTCAGCCGCTGGGGCGGTGATGAACCCGCGACGCAGATCGTATTGCTGTTCCTGCTGCCGTTTGCCTCTTATCTGATTGCCGAACATATTGGTGTTTCCGGCATCCTCGCAGCAGTTGCCGCCGGGATGACCATCACCCGTTCCGGCGTGATGCGCCGTGCGCCGCTGGCGATGCGACTGCGCGCGAACAGCACCTGGGCGATGCTGGAATTTGTCTTTAACGGCATGGTGTTCTTGCTGCTGGGTCTGCAACTACCGGGTATTCTGGAAACGTCGCTGGTTGCGGCGGAAATTGACCCTAACGTCGAAATCTGGATGTTGTTTACTGACATCATCTTGATTTATGCGGCGCTAATGCTGGTGCGTTTTGGCTGGCTGTGGACGATGAAAAAGTTCAGCAACCGGTTCCTGAAGAAGAAGCCGATGGAGTTTGGTTCGTGGACGACACGAGAAATCCTTATCGCTTCTTTCGCCGGGGTGCGCGGGGCAATTACTCTTGCTGGTGTGCTCTCTATTCCTCTGCTGTTGCCGGATGGAAATGTCTTCCCGGCGCGTTATGAGCTGGTGTTCCTGGCGGCTGGTGTCATTCTCTTTTCGCTGTTTGTCGGCGTAGTGATGCTGCCTGTTCTGCTACAACACATTGAAGTTGCAGACCATTCACAACAGTTGAAAGAGGAGCGAATCGCGCGCGCGGCAACCGCTGAAGTGGCAATTGTGGCGATCCAGAAAATGGAGGAGCGTCTGGCGGCGGATACCGAAGAGAATATCGACAACCAGTTGCTCACTGAAGTCAGCTCTCGCGTCATTGGTAATCTGCGCCGTCGCGCCGATGGACGTAATGACGTTGAAAGTTCGGTTCAGGAAGAGAACCTGGAGCGTCGCTTCCGTCTGGCGGCGCTGCGTTCTGAACGCGCTGAACTCTACCACCTGCGCGCCACGCGGGAGATCAGCAACGAAACGCTGCAAAAATTACTGCACGATCTCGATTTGCTGGAAGCGTTGTTGATTGAGGAAAATCAATAATCTGCAGGGTTGGCGGGCTTGCCCGCCAACCCGTCTTACTCTGGCGTTAACCAGTATCCTTCACAACAGGTCAGCCACGCCTGGGCACAGTGGGAAAGGTAAACGCCCTCACGCCAAATCATTCCTAATTTCCAGCGTAGTTCGCTTTCCAGCGGCAGCCATTTTAAGGTGTTTTTATCTAATCGCTGGCAAATGGGTTCCGGCAAAATGGCTATTCCGACACCGGACTGAACCATCGCGGCGAGAAAATCCCATTGTCCGCTGCGAACCGCAATCCTCGGCTTAACGCCATGTTCATCGAATAACGCCATCAATTGCTTACTTAAGGCAAAATCTTCGTTATAGATAAGAAGAGGATGTTCCGCCAGTGTCTCTGGTGAGACGGCATCACGCTCAAGCCATTTACCTGAACGCGGCACCAGAACACAAAGCGGATGACTAAACAGCGATAACGTTGTCAGGCCACTTTCTTCTACTGGCAGGGCGGTCAGTGCCATATCCAGTTCGCCGTTCATTACCGCTTGTTGTACCGTCAGACCACCAAACTCCGAAATCTTCAGTTCCACTCCGGGGTAACGCTGGCGGAACAAGCCAATCGGCCCGGCCATTAACATCCCAACCATCGGCGGGATCCCCAACCGCAAAACGCCGGTTTTAAGCTGATTGATATCGCTAAGCTCAGCTTCCAGTTGCCGAAACTCAGCCAATATAGCCAGCCCGCGCTCAAATACGACGCGACCAGTATCAGTGAGAAGCAGCCGACGACCATCGCGGATCAACAATATACAGTTCAGCTCATCTTCGAGATTCTTCAGCATCTTGCTGATGGTGGGCTGGGTCACAAACAACTTCTCCGCTGCGCGGGTGAAGCTTTGCTGGCGCACGACTTCGACAAAATAACGCAGCGTTCTGATATCCATAACTATTCCCTTTGACTATACCTGCAATGATTTTAATTCATTTCAGTAGCGGCATGAGGCTCTCTATACTTAACGTTCTGTTTTATTTTCAGGATATCCCCTCATGTCCGTGGCGCTTCGCCGCATTACCCCTGCCGTTGTGCAATCTCTTCAGGTATTTGTGCAGGTTGTGCTGTATGCAGGTTTATTTATTTTTGCGCAATATCTCGTCTCCTGGCTGCATTTGCCGCTGCCTGCCAACCTGGTGGGGATGATCCTGATGCTGGCGCTGATTGTTTGCCGCATTATTCCTCTGCAATGGGTACGTGCCGGGGCGCGCTGGTTACTGGCTGAAATGCTGCTGTTTTTTGTTCCTGCCGTGGTGGCGGTGGTGAACTATGCACAACTATTGCTGGTGGATGGTTGGCGTATTTTTGCGGTGATTGCGTTGAGTACGGTGATGGTTCTGGGCACGACCGCGTGGGTAGTGGAAAAAGTCTATCGCTATGAAATGCGCAGGTTAAACCGTGACTAATTTTCAGTTAAGTGTGCTTTGTCTGGCGATAACCCTGGTTATCTACTTTCTCAATAAACGTCTTTATCGCCGCTTTCGTAAACTGCCGTTGATGCCTCTGGTGCTGACGCCTGCACTACTGGTTATGCTGCTGGTTTTCGGCAATATTTCCTGGCAAAACTATATTGGCGAAGCGCACTGGCTACTATGGCTATTAGGCCCGGCAACCATCGCCTTTGCGGTGCCGGTGTATGACAATCGGGCGATCATTAAACGTCACTGGATGTCGCTGACGGCGGGCGTACTGACGGCAACGGTGGTGGCAGTGACCAGCTCGGTGTGGCTGGCACGATTATTTACCCTGTCGGATGAGATCCAGCGTAGCCTGGCGGTGCGTTCGGTCACTACACCATTTGCTCTGGCAGCGAGCCAGTCGCTCGGCGGACAGCCTGATCTGGTGGCGTTGTTTGTGGTGGTCACCGGCGTGTTTGGCATGGCGATTGGCGACGTGCTGTTTTTACGTCTCTCGATTCGCGAAGGGATGGCGAAAGGTGCCGGATTTGGCGCGGCGTCTCATGGTGCCGGAACCGCGCGATCGTATGAATTGGGTCAACAAGAGGGCGTGGTTGCCAGTCTGGTCATGATGCTTTCTGGCGTATTAATGGTACTGGTTTCGCCGCTGGTGGCCTGGATGATGTTCTGAAGAAATTCCCCGGTCGCCTGACCGGGGAAGGGTAGAGATTAATGTGCGCGGCCTTGCTCAACGCCAAAGCCTGTCTGGGAACGGATAAACTGCGCACGGAACAGTTCACGCTCACGCGCCCCTTCCGCTGAATTATCGGTTGCCGAGAAGAACCAGATGCCGAGGAATGCCACGGTGATCGAGAACAGCGCCGGGTATTCATACGGGAAGATGGCTTTTTCGTGACCAAGGATCTGTACCCAAATAGTCGGGCCGAGGATCATCAGCACTACAGCGGTAATCAGCCCCAGCCAACCCCCCAGCATCGCACCACGCGTGGTCAGTTTCGACCAGTACATAGAAAGCAGAATGATTGGGAAGTTACAGCTCGCCGCGATGGCAAACGCCAGACCCACCATGAAGGCGATGTTCTGATTTTCAAACAGGACACCGAGGATAATGGCAATCACGCCCAAAATCAGGACGGTGATTTTCGATACCCGCAGCTCTTCACGTTCGGTCGCGCCTTTTTTGAAGACGTTGGCGTAAAGGTCATGCGAAACCGCCGATGCACCTGCCAGCGTCAGACCGGCAACCACCGCGAGGATGGTGGCGAAAGCAACCGCTGAAATAAAGCCGAGGAACAGGTTACCGCCTACCGCATTGGCCAGGTGAACCGCCGCCATGTTGTTACCGCCAATCAGCGCCCCTGCCGCGTCTTTATAGGCCGGATTCGCACCGACCAGCATGATCGCGCCAAAACCGATAATAAAGGTCAGGATATAGAAGTAGCCCATAAATCCGGTGGCGTAGAACACGCTCTTACGCGCTTCACGGGCATCGCTGACCGTAAAGAAGCGCATCAGAATATGCGGTAAGCCAGCCGTACCAAACATCAGCCCCAGCCCCAGCGACAGCGCAGATATTGGATCTTTCACCAGCCCGCCCGGCTTCATGATGTCGACACCTTTCGGGTGCACCGCCATCGCTTCGCTGAACAGATTGTTGAAGCTAAAGCCAACATGTTTCATCACCATAAAGGCCATAAAGCTGGCACCGAACAGCAACAGTACGGCTTTGATAATCTGTACCCAGGTGGTCGCCAGCATTCCGCCGAACAGGACGTACATCATCATCAGTACGCCGACCAGAACCACCGCAATGTGATAGTTAAGGCCAAACAACAGTTCGATCAGTTTACCTGCGCCTACCATCTGGGCGATAAGGTAAAGCGCCACGACCACCAGAGAACCACAGGCCGAAAGAATACGAATCGGCCCTTGTTTCAGACGGTACGAGGCCACATCCGCAAAGGTATAGCGACCGAGGTTACGCAGACGTTCGGCAATCAGGAACAGAATAATTGGCCAGCCCACCAGGAAGCCCAGCGAGTAAATTAAGCCGTCATAGCCGGAGGTAAACACCAGCGCGGAGATGCCCAAAAATGAGGCGGCAGACATATAGTCACCCGCAATCGCCAGCCCGTTCTGGAAACCGGTGATATTGCCGCCTGCGGTGTAGTAGTCATTACGAGAACGTACACGTTTTGACGCCCAGTAGGTAATACCGAGCGTAAACACGACGAAAATCAGGAACATAATAATCGCCTGCCAGTTCGTCGGCTGGCGCTCTACGGCCCCGCTAATAGCATCCGCCGCGTTAGCTGCGAAAGGGAGTGTGGCGGCAAGCGCCGTCAGAACTCTTTTCATGATGCTTGTACCTCATGCAGGACTTCATTATTAAGACGGTCAAATTCGCCGTTCGCCCGCCAGATGTAGATACCAGTGAGAACAAAGGAGATCACAATCACTCCAACACCGACTGGAATCCCGCGTGTGACGCTGGTGTTCGGGTTCAGCGGAGTGCCCAGCCAGCCGGGCGCGAAGGCGATCAGTAAAATAAAGCCGATATAAACTGCCAGCATAATAATCGACAGGATGGTGGCAAACCGTTGCCGTTTTTCGACTAACTCCCTGAAATGCGCATTGTCTTCTATCCGCTGATAAATAGTGCCATTCATCACAGATTCTCCAGAGGTAATGTAGGGATTGTTTTAATTCCCGCTCCCTTATGGGAGAAGGTTATCGCTCAGGTAACCCATTGCCTGATGCGCCGCTGTCGCGTCTTATCCGACCTACAACCGTTGCCGAATGTAGGCCGGATAAGGCGTTTACGCCGCATCCGGCGCTTGTTGTCGGATGCGATGCTGGCGCATCTTATCCGACCTACAGCCGTTGCCGAATGTAGGCCGGATAAGGCGTTTACGCCGCATCCGGCAATTGAGGGTTACGATGGCATTGCGATAGCCTGCTTCTCTTCAAGCAGCTTCTCGACTACGCCAGGATCGGCAAGCGTCGAGGTATCGCCCAGGTTGCTGGTATCGCCCGCCGCAATTTTGCGCAGAATACGGCGCATAATTTTGCCGGAGCGGGTTTTAGGCAGGGAGTCGGTCCAGTGCAGCACGTCTGGCGTTGCCAGTGGGCCAATCTCTTTACGCACCCAGTTGCGGACTTCTGCGTACAGTTCTGGTGACGGTTCCTCCCCGTGATTAAGCGTGACGTAGGCGTAAATCGCCTGACCTTTAATATTGTGCGGAATACCGACGACAGCGGCTTCGGCAATCTTCGGATGCGCCACCAGCGCCGACTCAATCTCTGCCGTTCCCAGACGGTGACCGGAGACGTTCAACACGTCGTCCACGCGCCCGGTGATCCAGTAATAGCCATCTTCGTCACGACGCGCGCCATCGCCACTGAAATACATATTTTTGAAGGTGGAAAAGTAGGTCTGTTCAAAACGCTCGTGATCGCCAAACAGCGTGCGCGCCTGACCCGGCCAGGAGTCGGTGATCACCAGGCTGCCTTCGGTAGCGCCTTCCAGCGGGTTACCTTCGTTATCGACCAGCGCCGGTTGCACGCCGAAGAACGGACGTGTTGCCGAACCGGCTTTCAGCTCGGTAGCGCCAGGCAGTGGGGTAATCATGAAACCGCCGGTTTCGGTCTGCCACCAGGTATCGACCACCGGACATTTCTCGTTGCCGATCTTCTTCCAGTACCACTCCCACGCTTCCGGGTTAATTGGCTCGCCCACAGAACCAAGAATGCGTAGCGACGAACGATCGGTGCCTTCAATCGCTTTATCGCCTTCCGCCATCAGTGCGCGAATCGCCGTGGGTGCGGTATAGAGAATATTGACCTGATGCTTATCCACCACCTGTGCCATACGGGCAGGCGTCGGCCAGTTCGGTACGCCTTCAAACATCAGCGTGGTTGCCCCGCAGGCCAGCGGACCATACAGCAAGTAACTGTGTCCGGTAACCCAGCCCACATCGGCGGTGCACCAGTAGATATCGCCCGGATGATAATCAAAGACATATTTAAAGGTCAGCGCCGCGTACACCAGATAACCGCCGGTAGTGTGCAGCACGCCTTTCGGCTTACCGGTAGAACCGGAGGTGTAGAGAATAAACAACGGATCTTCGGCGTTTACTTCTTCCGGCTGGTGCTGATCGCTCGCTTGCTCAACCAGGTCGTGCCACCACAGGTCGCGCCCTTCCTGCCAGTCGATTTTCCCGCCAGTACGCTTCAGTACAACCACATGTTCAATGCTGGTGACGTTCGGATTTTTCAGCGCGTCATCGACGTTTTTCTTCAGCGGAATGCTACGTCCAGCGCGTACACCTTCGTCGGAAGTGATCACCAATCGTGAGTTGGAATCGATAATACGTCCGGCAACGGCTTCCGGCGAGAAGCCGCCGAAAATCACCGAATGCACCGCACCAATGCGGGCGCAGGCCAACATCGCGACTGCGGCTTCCGGCACCATCGGCATATAAATCGCCACCACATCACCTTTTTTAATGCCCAGCTCAAGCAGGGTATTGGCGAAGCGGCAGACGTCGCGGTGCAGCTCTTTATAGCTGATATGTTTGCTCTGGCTGGCGTCATCGCCTTCCCAGATGATAGCGGTGCGATCGCCGTTTTCTTGCAGATGGCGGTCGAGGCAGTTGGCCGCCAGATTTAGCGTGCCGTCCTCGTACCATTTAATGGACACATTACCCGGGGCAAAGGAGGTGTTTTTCACCTTCTGGTAGGGTTTGATCCAGTCGAGAATTTTTCCCTGTTCGCTCCAGAAGGTATCTGGTGCGTTAATAGATTGTTGATACATCGCCTCGTACTGCTGAGGGTTTATCAGGCAACGGTCTGCGATGTTGGCAGGAATGGTGTGTTTGTGAATTTGACTCATGCTTTTGTTCTCCTTGTAGGATGTTAATAATATGTGGCATAAGCGTTAAATGTAGGGGTATTGGCAGTTTTGTTTAGTATTTGGGCGACAGATCACGCAAAAGTAGAATTGTGCAAATAAACGGCAGGGTAATTTTTGAAGGACACCAACAAAAGTTGATTAATTCTTTGAGGAACATGCAGTTATGCATGCTGTTGAAAAAGAGGAAGATACCGACTAACTCTAAAGTGGTATTTTACATGCACTTACAATTGATTAAAGACAACATTCTGAGTGTGGTTATTTGTTACACATAGGGGCGAGCAATGTCATAACAGTGTATGTGCGGTTACTGTTATGAAAAAACAATAAAAACTGCCATTTCCTCAATGGCAAAATTTGGATGAAGCCCCTATGACAAGGATAAAAATAAACGCACGCCGTATCTTCAGCTTATTGATTCCTTTTTTCTTTTTCACTTCTGTTCACGCTGAACAAACGGCCGCTCCCGCGAAACCTGTAACTGTGGAAGCGAAGAATGAAACCTTTGCCCCGCAGCACCCCGATCAATATCTCTCCTGGAAAGCCACCTCGGAACAATCAGAGCGTGTTGACGCACTGGCGGAAGATCCACGTCTGGTGATCCTGTGGGCGGGGTATCCCTTCTCACGCGATTACAACAAGCCGCGTGGACATGCCTTTGCTGTGACCGATGTACGTGAAACTTTGCGTACCGGTGCGCCGAAAAACGCTGAAGATGGTCCGCTACCGATGGCATGCTGGAGTTGTAAAAGCCCGGATGTGGCGCGTCTGATCCAGAAAGACGGTGAAGATGGCTACTTCCACGGTAAATGGGCACGCGGCGGCCCTGAAATCGTCAACAATTTAGGTTGTGCCGATTGCCATAACACTGCCTCACCAGAGTTCGCCAAAGGCAAGCCGGAGTTAACCCTTTCCCGTCCGTATGCGGCTCGCGCGATGGACGCCATTGGTAAACCTTTTGAGAAAGCCGGACGCTTCGACCAGCAATCAATGGTTTGCGGTCAGTGCCATGTGGAGTATTACTTCGATGGCAAAAACAAAGCCGTTAAATTCCCGTGGGATAACGGCATGAAAGTCGAAAACATGGAGCAGTATTACGACAAAATTGCCTTCTCTGACTGGACTAACTCCCTGTCGAAAACGCCAATGCTGAAAGCGCAGCACCCGGAATATGAAACCTGGAGTGCGGGCATTCACGGCAAAAATAACGTGACCTGTATCGACTGCCATATGCCAAAAGTGCAGAACGCCGAAGGCAAACTCTACACCGACCATAAAATTGGTAATCCGTTTGATAACTTCGCCCAGACTTGTGCGAACTGCCATACCCAGGACAAAGCTGCCTTGCAAAAAGTGGTCGCGGAGCGTAAACAGTCGATTAACGACCTGAAAATCAAGGTCGAAGATCAACTGGTTCACGCCCACTTCGAAGCGAAAGCGGCGCTGGATGCTGGCGCGACGGAAGCCGAAATGAAGCCGATTCAGGACGATATCCGTCATGCTCAGTGGCGTTGGGATCTGGCGATCGCTTCCCACGGCATTCATATGCACGCGCCGGAAGAAGGTCTGCGGATGCTTGGCACGGCGATGGATAAAGCGGCGGATGCGCGTACCAAACTGGCGCGTTTGCTGGCGACCAAAGGCATCACCCATGAAATCCAGCTCCCGGATATCTCGACCAAAGAGAAAGCCCAGCAGGCCATTGGCCTGAACATGGAACAAATCAAGGCCGAGAAGCAGGACTTCATCAAAACGGTGATCCCACAGTGGGAAGAGCAGGCACGTAAAAATGGTCTGTTAAGCCAATAACCCCCGTTCCGCCTCGCAAGGGGCGGAAAACACAATGGAGTGAATATGAGCGTATTACGTTCGTTATTAACTGCCGGGGTGCTGGCGTCGGGCCTGTTGTGGAGCCTGAACGGAATTACCGCTACCCCTGCGGCGCAGGCATCTGGTGATCGCTACGAAGTTACCCAGCAGCGTAACCCGGATGCCGCCTGTCTGGACTGTCATAAGCCAGACACCGAAGGTATGCATGGCAAACATGCTTCCGTTATCAACCCGAATAATAAATTGCCGGTTACCTGCACCAACTGTCACGGCCAGCCGTCACCGCAACACCGCGAAGGGGTGAAAGATGTGATGCGCTTTAACGAGCCGATGTACAACGTTGGTGAGCAGAACAGTGTTTGTATGTCCTGCCATCTGCCGGAACAGTTGCAAAAAGCGTTCTGGCCGCACGATGTCCACGTGACTAAAGTGGCGTGCGCCAGCTGCCATTCCCTGCATCCACAGCAAGATACGATGCAGACGTTAAGTGACAAAGGACGGATTAAGATTTGCGTCGATTGCCACAGCGATCAGCGCACCAATCCGAACTTTAACCCGGCGTCTGTTCCGTTGCTTAAGGAGCAGCCATGACCTGGTCACGTCGCCAGTTTCTCACCGGCGTCGGCGTGCTGGCAGCCGTCAGCGGCACCGCAGGACGCGTGGTGGCGAAAACGTTGAATATCAATGGCGTGCGTTACGGCATGGTGCATGACGAGTCGTTATGCATCGGCTGTACCGCCTGTATGGATGCTTGTCGGGAAGTAAACAAGGTGCCGGAAGGTGTCTCGCGCCTGACGATTATTCGTAGCGAGCCACTGGGCGAATTTCCTGATGTGAAATATCGCTTCTTCCGTAAGTCTTGCCAGCACTGCGACCATGCGCCTTGCGTTGACGTCTGCCCGACCGGCGCGTCTTTTCGCGATGCCGCCAGCGGGATTGTCGATGTTAATCCGGATCTCTGCGTCGGTTGTCAGTACTGCATCGCCGCCTGTCCGTACCGCGTGCGCTTTATCCATCCGGTCACAAAGACGGCGGACAAATGTGATTTCTGCCGTAAGACCAATTTACAGGCCGGTAAGCTGCCCGCGTGCGTCGAGGCCTGTCCGACGAAGGCGCTGACGTTTGGCAATCTGGACGATCCCAACAGTGAGATTTCGCAACTGCTGCGCCAGAAGCCCACTTACCGCTACAAGCTGGCGCTGGGAACCAAACCGAAGCTGTACCGCGTACCGTTTAAATACGGGGAGGTGAGTCAATGACGCAGGCTTCCGCATTTCATTTTGAATCACTGGTGTGGGACTGGCCGATTGCCATCTATCTGTTTTTGGTGGGGATTTCTGCCGGGCTGGTGACGTTGGCGGTGTTGCTGCGTCGCTTCTACCCGCAGGCGGGCGGCGCAGACAGTACGTTGCTGCGTACCACGCTGATTGTCGGGCCTGGCGCGGTGATCCTCGGTCTGTTGATCCTCGTCTTCCACCTGACGAGACCGTGGACCTTCTGGAAGCTGATGTTCCACTACAGTTTTACCTCGGTGATGTCGATGGGGGTAATGCTGTTTCAGCTCTACATGGTGGTGCTGGTGCTGTGGCTGGCGAAAATCTTTGAACATGATTTGCTTGCCCTGCAACAACGCTGGTTGCCGAAGCTGGGGATCGTGCAAAAGGTTCTGAGCCTGCTGACGCCCGTTCATCGCGGACTGGAAACGCTGATGCTGGTGTTGGCGGTGCTGCTGGGGGCTTATACCGGCTTTCTGCTGTCGGCGCTGAAATCGTATCCGTTCCTCAATAACCCGATCCTGCCGGTGCTGTTCCTCTTCTCCGGCATCTCGTCCGGTGCGGCGGTGGCGCTGATCGCCATGGCGATACGCCAACGCAGTAACCCGCATTCCACGGAAGCGCAGTTTGTTCACCGTATGGAAATCCCTGTGGTATGGGGTGAAATCTTCCTGCTGGTGGCGTTTTTCGTCGGCCTGGCGCTGGGCGATGACGGTAAAGTGCGTGCACTGGTGGCGGCGTTGGGCGGTGGTTTCTGGACGTGGTGGTTCTGGCTTGGTGTCGCCGGGCTGGGGCTGATTGTGCCAATGTTGCTCAAACCGTGGGTGAATCGCAGTTCCGGCATTTCTGCCGTGCTGGCGGCGTGTGGAGCCAGCCTGGTCGGTGTGTTGATGCTGCGTTTTTTCATTCTCTACGCCGGACAGTTGACGGTGGCGTAAACCAGAAAAGAGGTGGTTTCTGGACGTATTCCTTCCTGAAGTCGGTTTTCTGGCGTTGTTGTTAAGTCTTGGGGTCAATGTGTTGACCCCGTTGACGACCTTCGCGGGAGTGCGGTTGCGCTGGCCTGCCATGATGCGACTCACTTGCATCGGCATTCTGGCGCAGTTCGCGCTCCTGCTGCTCGCCTTTGGCGTACTGACGTATTGTTTTCTCATCAGCGATTTCTCGGTCATTTATGTCGCCCAACATAGCTATAGCCTGCTGTCGTGGGAACTCAAACTGGCGGCGGTGTGGGGCGGTCATGAAGGTTCGCTGCTGCTTTGGGTGCTGCTACTTTCCGCCTGGAGCGCGCTGTTTGCCTGGCATTATCGGCAGCAAACCGATCCGTTATTTCCGCTGACGCTAGCCGTTTTATCTCTCATGCTCGCCGCACTGCTACTGTTTGTGGTGCTGTGGTCCGATCCCTTCGTGCGGATATTTCCACCAGCAATCGAAGGCCGCGATCTCAATCCGATGCTGCAACATCCCGGTCTTATCTTCCATCCGCCGCTGCTTTATCTCGGCTATGGCGGTTTGATGGTGGCGGCGAGCGTGGCGCTGGCGAGTTTACTGCGCGGCGAGTTTGATGCGGTCAGCGCCCGAATTTGCTGGCGCTGGGCGTTACCTGGCTGGAGTGCATTAACTGCGGGGATCATCCTCGGTTCCTGGTGGGCCTACTGCGAACTCGGCTGGGGCGGCTGGTGGTTCTGGGATCCGGTGGAAAACGCCTCTTTATTACCCTGGCTTTCTGCCACTGCGCTGCTGCACAGTTTGTCCCTGACACGCCAGCGGGGGATTTTCTGCCACTGGTCGCTGTTACTGGCGATAGTTACTCTGATGCTGTCGCTGCTGGGCACCTTAATTGTCCGTTCTGGCATTCTGGTTTCGGTTCATGCGTTCGCGCTGGATAACGTCCGCGCCGTGCCGTTGTTCAGCCTGTTTGCACTGATTAGCCTTGCGTCTTTGGCTCTGTATGGCTGGCGAGCGCGGGACGGTGGCCCGGCGGTGCGTTTTTCGGGGTTATCGTGGGAAATGTTAATCCTCGCTACGCTGTTGCTGTTTTGCGCAGTGCTACTGATCGTGCTGGTGGGAACGCTTTATCCGATGATTTACGGCCTGCTGGGCTGGGGACGCCTCTCCGTTGGCGCGCCGTATTTTAACCGCGCGACGTTACCGTTTGGTCTGTTGATGCTGGTGGTGATTGTGCTGGCGACGTTTGTCTCTGGCAAACGCGCGCAGCTTCCGGCGCTGGTAGCTCATGCGGGCGTGCTGTTATTTGCCGCCGGGATCGTGGTCTCCAGCGTCAGCCGTCAGGAGATCAGCCTGAATTTACAGCCGGGTCAGCAGGTGACGCTGGCAGGATACACCTTCCGTTTTGAGCGCCTCGATCTACAAGCCAAAGGTAATTACACCAGCGAAAAAGCGATAGTGGCGTTATTTGACCATCAGCAACGTATTGGTGAACTGACACCGGAGCGGCGTTTTTACGAAGCACGTCGTCAGCAAATGATGGAGCCGTCAATTCGCTGGAACGGCATCCATGACTGGTATGCGGTCATGGGAGAAAAAACCGGGCCGGATCGTTACGCTTTTCGTTTGTATGTACAAAGCGGTGTGCGCTGGATCTGGGGGGGAGGATTGTTGATGATTGCGGGCGCATTGTTAAGCGGATGGCGGGGGAGGAAGCGCGATGAATAAAGGACTTCTCACTTTGCTGCTGCTGTTCGCCTGTTTTGCGCGCGCTCAGGTCGTAGACACCTGGCAATTCGCCAGTCCGCAACAACAGGAACAGGCGTTAAGTATTGCCAGTCAGTTACGCTGTCCGCAGTGTCAGAATCAGAACTTACTGGAATCCAACGCGCCGGTGGCAGTCAGTATGCGCCATCAGGTTTACAGCATGGTGGCGGAGGGGAAAAGCGAAGCTGAAATCATTGGCTGGATGACCGAACGCTACGGAGATTTTGTTCGCTATAACCCACCGTTAACGGGTCAGACGCTGGTGTTGTGGGCGCTGCCTGTGGTGTTGTTACTGCTGATGGCACTGATCCTCTGGCGAGTGAGGGCGAAGCGATGAAACACCCCAAAATACCGGTGAAAATGCTGACAACACTCACGATATTGATGGTATTTCTCTGTGTCGGCAGTTATCTGTTAAGCCCAAAATGGCAGGCGGTACGTGCGGAGTATCAGCGTCAGCGCGATCCGCTACATCAGTTTGCCAGCCAGCAAACCCCGGAAGCGCAGCTTCAGGTATTGCAGGATAAAATCCGCGCTAATCCACAAAACAGCGAACAATGGGCGTTACTGGGCGAGTATTACCTGTGGCAAAACGATTACAGTAATTCGCTGCTGGCATACCGTCAGGCGTTGCAACTACGTGGTGAGAACGCTGAACTGTATGCGGCGCTGGCGACGGTGCTTTATTACCAGGCCAGCCAGCATATGACCGCCCAGACTCGCGCAATGATCGACAAAGCCCTCGCGCTGGACGAAAACGAAATTACCGCCCTGATGCTGCTGGCTTCCGATGCTTTTATGCAGGCGAATTACGCGCAGGCCATCGAACTATGGCAAAAAGTGATGGATCTCAATTCACCCAGGGTCAACCGGACACAGTTGGTCGAGTCGATTAATATGGCGAAACTGTTGCAGCGGAGATCGGATTAATCATCTGGTGATGAAGATTATGTCATTGAGCTGCATAAAAAATAATCGAATGAATACATGTAAAAAATAATCACCATTAACGATTATTGCAGATTAAACAAATAAAAATCTTTCCATAACAAATGGTTATTCATATAACCTGTCATAAACTCGCGTTATTATGCATTAATGCAGCGAAAAGCTCTGTTGTTAAAGGGTTGCGCAACATACCGCGCAAATGATACTGATCATAAGCGTTAAAAAAATCTACAAACCAACGCAACACAATTCATGCCCTGGCAGTATGTCACGTTCTCGCGTTTCTGAACGGGGAACGGTGCTCCATTGAGGAAGTCATTCATATGAAAAATATAAAATTCAGCCTGGCCTGGCAGATTCTGTTTGCTATGGTGCTGGGCATTCTCCTGGGAAGCTACCTGCACTACCATAGCGACAGTCGCGAATGGCTGGTCGTCAATTTGCTCTCTCCGGCGGGTGATATCTTCATCCATCTGATCAAAATGATTGTTGTGCCGATTGTGATCTCCACGCTGGTGGTAGGTATCGCGGGTGTTGGTGATGCCAAACAGCTTGGGCGTATTGGCGCGAAAACCATTATCTACTTTGAAGTGATCACCACCGTCGCCATCATTCTGGGGATCACTCTGGCAAACGTCTTCCAGCCCGGTGCCGGGGTGGATATGTCGCAGCTGGCGACCGTCGATATCTCGAAATATCAGAGCACTACGGAAGCGGTACAAAGCAGTTCCCACGGCATTATGGGCACGATTTTGTCGCTGGTGCCGACGAACATTGTGGCGTCGATGGCGAAAGGCGAAATGCTGCCGATCATCTTCTTCTCGGTGCTGTTTGGTCTGGGGCTTTCCTCCCTGCCCGCGACGCATCGTGAACCGCTGGTGACCGTGTTCCGCTCCATCTCTGAAACCATGTTTAAAGTGACTCACATGGTGATGCGTTATGCACCGGTGGGTGTGTTTGCGCTGATTGCGGTGACGGTGGCTAACTTTGGTTTCTCTTCTCTGTGGCCACTGGCGAAACTGGTGCTGCTGGTGCATTTCGCCATTCTGTTCTTCGCGCTGGTAGTGCTGGGAATTGTGGCACGCCTGTGCGGGTTAAGCGTCTGGATCCTGATTCGTATTCTGAAAGATGAGCTGATTCTGGCGTACTCCACTGCCAGCTCTGAAAGCGTACTGCCGCGAATTATTGAGAAGATGGAAGCCTACGGTGCACCAGCGTCAATCACCAGCTTCGTGGTGCCGACCGGTTACTCCTTTAACCTCGATGGTTCGACGCTGTATCAAAGTATTGCCGCTATCTTTATCGCGCAGTTGTATGGAATTGACCTGTCTATCTGGCAGGAAATCATTCTGGTGCTGACGCTGATGGTGACCTCGAAAGGGATTGCTGGCGTGCCGGGTGTGTCGTTTGTGGTGCTGCTGGCAACGCTGGGTAGCGTCGGTATTCCGCTGGAAGGTCTGGCGTTTATTGCCGGTGTTGACCGTATCCTCGACATGGCGCGTACCGCGCTGAACGTGGTGGGTAATGCGCTGGCTGTGCTGGTCATTGCCAAGTGGGAACACAAATTTGACCGCAAAAAGGCGATGGCCTACGAACGTGAAATGCTGGGCAAATTTGATAAGACTGCGGATCAGTAATTGAAGATTGCCGGGGGGGTATATCCACCCGGCAATGTGTGGATGCCTGATGCGACGCTTAACGCGTCTTATCAGGCCTATCTTAACCGTTGGTTAATTTTTCAAACTCTTCACATCCGGTATCAAATCCTTCCATACAGCTCAGGTTCAACCAATGCAGCGCCTTTTGTTTGTTCTTCTCGATAAAACCCTCTTCACCGTTTAAGAACATCATCCCCGCCCAGTACTCGGAATAACCGGTACGGGAAATCGCGGAGCTGCGTTTGAAATACCAGGTTGCTTTGTCATCGTCAGCCGTAATGCCCACGCCGTTGGCGTAAATCAAGCCAAGCAGCATCTGGGCATCAACGGCGGTATCATTCTCTAAATCTTCCGAGGCGTTTTCTAACAGCGAAATCGCCTTCGGATAATCTGGTTTACCCGCCTGGCTATTAACCAGAATATGCGCCAGCGTCACTTCACCTTCTTTACTGCCCGCCTGTGCTGCTTTCTCGGCGAGCACTTTTGCTTGTGGATAGTCCAGACTGACCGGATTGGTGATTTTGATCTGCGCTAACAGCGCGCAGGCATCAGCATCACCGCTGTCGGCGGCTTTCTGTGCCCAATATTCGGCTTTGCTCAAATCGCCGGAGCTAAACCAGCTGTCGGCAAGAAAATATTGTGCGCGTCGATCCCCGGCCTCTGCTGCCTTTAAATACTGGCTGCCAGGCTCGGAGTCGTTCGCGTGGGCAAAGAATGTCAAAAACAACATCAATGCGATAATTTTTTTCATTTTGATAATACGATTGGGTAGGGAGTAACCAGTATAAAGAGTTCGAATGGATAAAAAAACAGCCTCCGAAAGGAGGCTGTAAGAGGGGCTGATTTACGCCAGTGCCGCTTCGCGCAGGCGAGTTTTCAACTTGTTGTACTCGTCAATCACGTACTGCTCGGCGGCGCGCTGATCGGCGATCGGCTCGACGCGCACGGCGCAGTATTTGTACTCCGGCGTTTTCGTAATCGGGCTTAAGTTCTCGGTAACCAGCTCGTTACAGGCACCAATCCACCACTGGTAGGTCATGTAAATCGCCCCTTTGTTCGGACGATCGCTGACCTGCGCACGGGTGATAATTTTGCCTTTACGCGAATGCACCCAAACCAATGCCTCGTCTTCAATACCCAGACGTTTGGCGTCTTCGGTATTAATTTGCGCGTAGCCAGGTTCATCAGCCAGCGCCGCCAGCGCCGCACAGTTACCAGTCATCGAACGACAAGAGTAGTGACCGACTTCACGCACCGTTGACAGCACCATCGGGTACTCATCGGTGAGCTTGTCGATTGGCGCTACCCAGTCGCAGGTGAAGAACTGCGCCAGACCGTTCGGGGTATCAAACTTCTCTTTAAACAGATAAGAAGTCCCCTGATCGGCATCTGAAGTATCGCGGCAAGGCCACTGAATGAAGCCCAGTTCGCCCATTTTCTCGTAAGTCGCACCGTAGAAATCCGGGCACAGATGACGCAACTCATCCCAGATCTCCTGGGTGTTGTTGTAGTGCATCGGATAACCCATACGGGTGGCGATTTCACTGATGATTTGCCAGTCCGTTTTCAGATCCCATTTCGGTTCAACTGCTTTGAAGAAACGCTGGAAGCCACGGTCAGCCGCAGTAAACACGCCTTCATGCTCGCCCCATGAGGTTGACGGTAAAATAACATCCGCCGCCGACGCGGTTTTGGTCATAAAGATGTCCTGAACGATGACCAGTTCCAGATCTTCAAAGGCTTTACGTACTGCCGACAGTTCCGCATCAGTTTGCAGCGGATCTTCGCCCATAATGTACGCCGCACGGACTTCGCCATGCGCCGCACGGTGCGGCAGTTCGCTGATGCGATAACCGGTATGGGCCGGCAGGCTTTCCACGCCCCAGGCTTTGGCGAATTTCTCGCGGTTAGCCGGATCTTTCACGTACTGATAGCCCGGATACGTATCCGGCAGCGCGCCCATATCGCAGGCACCCTGCACGTTGTTCTGACCACGAACCGGGTTAACGCCCGCATGTGGCTTACCGAGGTTACCGGTCAGCATCGCGAGGCTGGTCAGAGAACGCACGGTTTCCACGCCCTGATAGAACTGGGTAACACCCATACCCCACAGAATGGATGCGCTTTCGGCCTGGGCATACATCCGCGCCGCCTGACGAATCTCACTGGCGCTGACGCCGGTGATATCTTCAACCGACTCCGGCGTGTAGCCTTCAACGATTTTACGATACTCTTCAAAGCCTTCTGTGCGAGAAGCGACGAACGCTTTGTCGTACAGATTTTCTTCAATAATGACATGGCCCATCGCATTCAACAGCGCGATGTTCGAGCCGTTTTTCAGTGCGATGTGCATGTCCGCAATGCGCGCGGTTTCAATTTTGCGCGGATCGCAGACGATAATTTTCGCCCCGTTACGTTTAGCGTTAATTACGTGATTCGCCACGATTGGGTGGGAATCTGCCGGGTTGTACCCGAAAACGAACACTAAATCGGTATTATCAATTTCGTTAATGGCATTGCTCATTGCGCCGTTACCGACCGATTGGTGCAGACCTGCAACCGATGGGCCGTGTCAGACGCGAGCGCAGCAGTCAACGTTATTAGTACCAATAACGGCGCGCGCAAATTTTTGCATTACATAGTTGGTTTCGTTACCCGTACCACGCGAGGAGCCGGTCGTCTGGATGGCATCCGGACCGTACTTCTCTTTGATGGCGCTCAGGCGCTCGGCAACGTAATTCAGTGCCTCATCCCAGGAAACAGGTTCGAGTTTGCCGCCACGCTGGCGACGGATCATGGGGGTTTTCAGGCGCGGGGTCAGGATCTGGGTATCGTTAATGAAATCCCAGCCATAATAACCCTTCAGACACAGAGTACCCTGGTTGGTTTTCCCCTGCGCTGCCTCCGCCCGGACGATTTTGCCGTTATCGACGACCAGGTTGATTTTGCAACCTGATGCGCAATATGGGCAAACCGTGACGACTTTTTTCATCGGTCTCGCTCCAGTTAATCAAATCACGCATACGCGCTCTCGACTACAGTATGCATCTTTTATGCCACATTTTATTTGGGGACATTCCTTGATATTACGGGCACTATTTATTCAAAACTCTGACGAAAAACAGGCTGTCGTCAGTTTTGACGTGACGAAACGAAATACCGCGTGACAGCCATCACGCGGCAGACATTTTATTTTTTCTCGGTGCCGGGAGCCGCCTGATACCCGCCGCCCAGCGATTTCATCAACTGAATGCTTTGGATCACGCGGCGGCTATCCAGCATCAGTAATGACATCTCTTCGGCAAGCACCGGCAATTCGGCTTCGGTTGCCTGTAAGCGGCTGGTTAAACCGCGCTTGTAGGCGGCGTCGGCGGCGCGCTGGGTGAAGCGGGTTGCTTCTACGCGTTCTGCCTGCATCTCCCGCTCGTCATTCAGCGTTTGCAGGCGTGTACCGTTGACCGCGACATCGCGCACTGCGTTCAGCACGGACTGGTTGTAGCGTTCAATCATCATGTTGCTGGCGGCGCGAGTGCCTTCGAGATTGGCATTCAACCGTCCACCGTCAAACAGCGGCAATTTCAGGCCTGGAATGAAGTTGAACTGGCGACTGCTTTTTTTGAATAAGGTATCCAGGTGGATGGCATCCAGGCCGAAAAACGCTTTGATATCAAAGCTTGGGTAGAACAGCGCCCGCGCGGAATCCACCTGATTTAATGACGCCTGAACATACCAGCGCATGGCTTGCAGATCCGGACGTCTGGCGAGCAACTCATAAGAGAGTGTCGCCGGAATGCCGGTCTGTACCTGTGGTAACGCCACTGGTTTGATCTCCGGCATATCGCTGGCGCCCGCGCCAGTCAATGCGCGCAGAGATTCTCGTGTTTCAGTGATTTGCCCTTTGACGGCAGCAATTTGTTTATCGACCGCCAGAATCTGCGCCCGCGCGCCGTGGAACGGTACTTGCGCTTCCAGGCCGTGCGCCACTTTGCTCTGATGCGCTTTCACCGCGTAATCAATCACGCTGCGGGTTTGCTCTAACAGATCGAGCATCTGGTAGCTGGCCTGCATACTGTAATAAAGCTGCGCTACGCCTGTAGTGAGCGACAGTTCCACTGCCGCAGTTTCTGCCAGCGCGGCGTTATGCGCGCCAATGGCGGCGGCAACCGCTGAGCGATGTACGCCCCATAAATCGAGATCCAGTCCAGCAAATAAACCTACGGTGGCTTCGGTGTAGTACGGACCATCCATTCCCAGTGCGGGCGCATCCATCGCATAAGGGCTTAAAAAGCCGTTGGCAGAGACGCGCTGGCGGTTGAGCATCCCTAACGCCGCCACCTGCAATTGTGAACCAGCATCTAACAAATCTGCCTGCGACTGCGCTTTTTCTTCCCGCAATTTCGCTTCGGCGAGGGTGTGAGAACCGCTTAACGTCCGTTGGATCAGCGCATCCAGTTGTGGATCATTAAACTGTCTCCACCACTGCGCTTGCGGCCAGCCGGAACTGGCAAGATGAATATCATCGGCAAGTTTGATCTGCTCTGGTTTAAGCTGTTCATGAGGGGCTGAATCCTTACGCACTAACGCACAGCCGGAAATCAGCGTCATGCTGCCGAGAATGCTGCACAACAACAAGCGTGAAAGTTGACGATTGATCATTGAGTGGCTCCTTGTGCCTGTTCCGTGGCGGGCGTTAATGCCGGGGCTGTCCAGTCTGGCAAGCGTGCGATGAGCTGACAGACGTGTTGCTCCTGTTTTAATAAGGTGGGCAGGATGGCCTGCGAGGCGGGTATCTCTTCAAGCGTTATTTGAGGAGAACGGCTGAGCGCGGTTGCCAGACCGGCAGCGTATTTCTCCAGTGCGTCGGCAAAGTGGCTGGCTCTGTCCGGCTGGAGCGCGTGATCCAGCGCCTGAGCCGAGTTCCAGGTGGCATCCCAGGCGTGAAGAATGTCGCGTCCCTGACGAATAACTGTTTGCGAGCGTTCAATCAGTAAGGCGCGTTCATCGCCGTCCAGTTGACGTTCAAGCGCCACGCGTTGGCACATTTCTTCACAGGCATTAAACGCCGCATGTAGACCTATACGAATTTGCAGATAAGTGCGCAGAGCCGTGACTTCCTGCTGGCGCGGGATACGCATCAGTTTGCTTAACATACCCAGCGCGCCAGCCAGTTTTTGCGGCAGTGCACGCGCTTCGCTTTCAGGCCAGACAAAGGTGTAAATCACCGCTGATACCGCCGTACCGATAAGAATGCCGATGGCACGATCGCGTATTTCCACCAGGTCGTAAACCGGACCAAAGACGTTTTCGAGCGTGGCGAGAGCAAAGGTCACCACCATCTGCGTGCCGATATAAGAAGAACGCTCAGAGCTGGTGGCGAACCACGCGCCCACCAGGAAAATCGGTGCCAGTACGAGCAGCAATTCGACAATGTTGTCCAGCCATGGCATGACCAGTAGCGTAAACAGCAACGCCAGAATTGCACCGCAAAAAGCTCCGCCAAAACGTAGCGCCATCTTCTGGTACGAAGAACCGATATTGGGGTTAGCGACGATCACGCAGGTCAGCATACAGGTGTGAATGCCTTCCCAGTCCACGCCGCTGTAGAAGGTGTAACAGATCAAACAGGCCAGCAGCGTTTTTACCGCGTAACGCATATAGTCCGGATTAGTAAAGGCATCGGCGACCATTGACGGCGGTTTGGCGGCGGGCGTTGGCGGCGTGTGCGGGTCCATCTGACCAAGCTGTAACAGTGTCTGGCAAATATTCTCCAGGTTACATTCCCGTGCTGCTATCGCTTCATCTTCACTAAGCCGCCAGTCGCTTTGCCAGCACTGCCCTTTGGCAATGGCATGTTGCAGCTTGTTGATTTCATAGGCTAATTTTTGCCGAAATTCAATGATCGCCTGCGAATCAGCAAAAGAGGTGGGATCGTAGCGATTCAGCGTCGAGTAAATGTAGGTTACCGTTGCCACGCAGCTTTGCCACCATGCGTTATGGGTTCGCCAGTCGGCGTCGTCCGCGAGGCAAAAGACATTCAGTTTTTGCAGCGCCAGCGCCTCTCTTTCAATCCGCGTTTCGGGTAGCGGCGCAAGGCTTTCTGTCAGGTGACGTACCGCGTCATCAAGCCGATCATTAAGCACCTGATGCATCTGCGTAATAGCGCGGCTGGGAAACCACAGCACGCCGATTAACGTCATCAGCAAGGTTGGATAGAGGCCGACAACGATACACCACAGCGTTAAGCGCACGACCACTTCCGGGTAGTCGAGCATGGCGGGGAAGGTTTGCCCGTAAATGGCGACAATGGCGACGGCGAAAAAGACCAGTCCCAGCCGATGGGTGCGCATCAAAAACATGCAGCCCATCAGGACAGGACCTGCGATGATCAATCTGATCAACGGTTCGCCGTATGACCATTTGTAGATCAAAAACAGGCTGCCGATCTCCAGCACCGTGGCAACCACAAACAAGATCGCGACAAATTTGGTGTAAAACGCGTTCGACTGAATACCGTAAAACAGCACCGCTAGTGATAACGCCACGAAGGGGATCTCGAAGGTCATTGAGATCAGAATCACCAGCAGGCAGCCTACCCAGAGCTGCACGGTCTGCGGCACACGACCAGGTCGCCGCTCGCTTAACTCTTCATGAAAGAACGCCAGCAGCCTGACCACCGGTAATGGCAGGGAGTTGAGCGCGCTCATTATTGCGGCTCAAGATTAGCGACTGCCGACGCGCCAATACGGAACATTTCCGGGTCAGGTTTATCGACCATGATTTTGACCGGAAAACGCTGGGCAACGCGAACCCAGTTAATAGAGCGAGACACTTTCGGCAGGCCGCCCAGCACCAGACCGCCGTCATCCGGCAGCACGCCGTAGCCAATGGAATCCACTTTACCCTCGAAGGTTTTGCCGCTGTCGCTCATCAGGCGAATCGTCGCAGGCGTACCGGCATGAATATTTTTCAGATCGGTTTCGCGGAAGTTGGCGATAACGTACCAGTGACGAGTGTCGATTAGCGTGAAAATAGGGCGCATGGCAGAAGCAAATTGCCCAACCGAGGTTTTGAGGGAAATGACCCGACCATCAAACGGCGCGCGGACGGTTGCCATTTCCAGATGCAGTTTGGTTAGCGCGATATCCGCTTCCACCGCCGCACGTTGGGCGACCAGCGCATCGACGCCGCTGACGCCGCTGGCGGCTGACTGCGCCTGCAACAATACGGCATTAAGATCGGCCTCGGCAGCGCGCTGTGCGGTTCTCGCACGGTCAACTTCTTCAGCAGAAACAAAGCCTTCTTTCAGTAATGGCTCGGTACGATGCAATGTATCGCTGGCCTGTTTAGCGGCGGCACGGGCTTTTTCTACCGTAGCGTTAACTGAGTCGGCGCCAAACTGTTGGGCGTTAACACTACGCTGGGTGAGCATAATTTGCTTATCCAGTGCGGCGAGGGAGGCTTCGGCTTTCGCCAGATTCGCTTCGTATGGGCGAGGGTCGATGCGGAACAGCAAATCGCCCTGTTTGACTGCCTGGTTGTCTGTGACTGCCAGTTCCACAATACGACCGCTGACTTCCGGCACTACATCGATGGTATCGGCAGACGCGTAAGCGTCGTTGGTTGATGGCGCACTGTCTACGCGCCAGATAACGAAAACGAGGGCAACCAGCGCCAGCGCAACGACCAGCAGGGCAGGGATCTTACTGCGAGGAGCTTTTTTCGGCGTACTTTCCATGAGCGCATCTCAAATAGATTAGAAAAATGCCAGCCAGAACAGCATGGCGTAGAGAGCAAAAAGGGCGGTATAAATAATTCCGACAAATGCCAGATTGATATTTGCCCTCTGAATAATTCGCCTCGTGATGAGTGTCACAATAAGGCTGGCGATAGCGCAGAAAAACCAGCTGGGATAATAAGCGCCAATCACCGGGATCGCCGGAGATAATGAGCATCCCGAAACCATGATGACGGGAATTATCCAGGCTGCTTTTTTGAATTGCATCACCATGCGAGAGAGAACTGTTGGCATAATAAATACATCCTGTCTGCTGCGAACAATATCTGTAGTGAATATCAATATCCATTGAAGGCGTCAGTATGGCTATTTTCTTGATGAATAAAAATAGCTTTATTCAGCCACCGCATTCATAACTTATATATATTGTGTATTAATTTTCTGTATGTATTTTTAATATAAATACTTTCGGGGGCTTGAATGCCCCCGAAAATGAGTGGAATTAATTCGGGGTTACAATATTCACCCACAAATCGAAATTATCCAGACAAGCAATAATTTCTTCCAGTTTCGCACCATTGCCAATAATTTTGGCTTTCTTCGCTTTTACCAGATCCGCCATTTTCGCCTGTCCGGTCAGCACGGCGTGCAGATCTTCACGGCTAATGTAGAAGGACGCATTGGCTTGCGGTTGCAGCGTTTTACGGTAGTTAAGCACGCTATCGTTCAGGGTCAGGTTGAGGTTATCGCCGTTACTCATATTGAAGTTCAGGCTGATGTTCTTCCCGGCGGCTTTTTCGCTATCGAGGCGAACAGCCATAAAGTCGAACAGCATTTCGACCGACATCCCGCGAATGGTATCCGGGGAACCGGTGGTGCCGTGGCTGAACTTATGTACCCCTTCGCGCAGCTCTTTCGCGCCAGTCAGGTAGAAACCGCGCCAGGTGGCTGACTCCGCCTGATAACCAAGCTGTTCAAAGTTATTGGCTTGCAGATTCTTCGCCACCTGGTCGCCCGGATTGGCGGCAATCACCTGTTTCAGTAACTCTGCCGACCAGCGATAATCTCCCTGCTTGTTTGCTTCTTGCGCCAGGCTGATGACGCGTGCGGAACCGCCCAACGCCTGTACATAACGTTTACCCATCTCCACCTGACCATACGGATGCAGGTTTGCCGGGTTACCGTCGTAATAGCCGAGGTAGAAGTTATATACCGCACGGGCGTTGTGGCTGACAGAACCGTAATAGCCACGGCTGGCCCAGTTATTGGCAAGCGCAGGCGGCAGCTTAATCATGTCGCCGATTTCATTCATGGTGTAGCCCTGGTTTGCCAGGTGCAGGGTCTGGTCGTGAATGTACTTGATAGTATCGCGATATTTACCAATATAATCATTGATATGCTTATTGCCCCATACCGGCCAGGTGTGCGGCATAAACAGGACTTCCGCTTCGTTACCCCACATATCCAGCGTTTCGTTCAGGTACTCGGTCCATTTGCTGGTATCGCGGGTTTTCGCGCCGCGCAGAGTGTAGAAGTTGTGCAGGGTATGAGTGGCGTTCTCGGCGGTACACAGGGCTTTCAGTGCCGGAATATAGAAGTGCATTTCCGCTGGCGCTTCGCTGCCAGGGGTCATCAGGAAGTCAAACTCCAGACCGTCGATAATCATCTTCTCGCCAGTTCTGACGATTGTTTTGGTTGGCGCAATAATGCTTGGATCACCGGTTGCCAGCGTCACGCCGAGACCGTTACCCACGTTACCCTGCGCGTTGTGCGGCAGTAACAGGCCGTAAGAGTAGAGCGCACGGCGGCTCATAATGTTACCCGCCAGTACGTTTTCACTGATGGCTTCGTCCATAAATCCAGCAGGGGCAATCACCTGCACTTTGCCCGATTTAACATCAGCTTCGGAGATAATGCCTTTTACGCCGCCATAGTGGTCGGTGTGGCTGTGGGTGTAGATAACCGCAACAATCGGTTTTTGCGGACGATGCTGGAAGTAAAGGTCAAGGGCGGCTTTTGCGGCAGGCGGTGTTACCAGCGGGTCGATAACAATAATGCCTTTCTCGCCTTCCACGAACGTAATGTTGGAGATGTCCTGGCCGCGCACCTGATACATTTTATCGGTGACTTTGAACAGGCCAGAAATACCGTTGATCTGTGACTGACGCCACAGGCTGGGGTTTACCGTTTCCGGCGCAGCGGCATTAATATCAAATTTGTAATCGTCCGCGCGGTAGTAAACTTTGCCGTTCGCATCACGCAGAATACCTTCATCGAGCAGCGGGGCGATAAATCCGCGCTGGGCATCGTCAAAATCTTGACGATCGCTAAACGGTAATGATTTGGCGTAATTCTGATTAACCTGTTGCGTATATTGGGAGGCGGCTTTCGCTTCCTCTTTCGCGTAAGCGGTATTTACTATCATGCCGCTGGCGGCAGTTAACGCAATAACAATCCTGCTCAAACGGAATAACCGAGAGTTATTCATATAAATCTCCATTTATCATTTGTGTCGTAAATATGTAATCCATGCAAAATACGTCATTTAAAGCCGGCGATATCATAATTGGGAAACGACGATTTTAATAAACGGAAGTGTGAGCGGAACGAGTCATTTTATTAGGGATTTGTGCTGAAGGTGAAAAAGTACGGCATATCTATTAACAATATCAATAATGTGACATGAATTATATTTTCATTATATATATTGCTTTCCTCTTTCACTTCGCCAGGAAGTACGCACAATGATTAATCAGGTGAATAATGCGGAGTGTAACCATGAAACCCGTGGTGCTGGTGGTGGATGATGACGCGGCTATCTGTGCACTGTTGCAGGATGTGTTAAGCGAACATGTCTTTACGGTTTCAGTCTGCCATACCGGACAGGCGGCAATATCGTGTATTGAAGGCGATCCTGATATTGCGCTGGTGGTGCTGGATATGATGTTGCCTGATACCAACGGCCTGATGGTATTACAACAACTACAGAAAATGCGTCCTGCATTGCCGGTGGTGATGCTGACCGGTCTGGGCAGTGAGTCTGATGTGGTGGTCGGGCTGGAAATGGGCGCGGATGATTACATCTGCAAGCCATTTACCCCACGGGTAGTGGTCGCGCGACTAAAAGCGGTGTTACGGCGCGTTGGCGTGCTGGCGGTCAATGAGGAGAAAAATGCCGGGCTGTCATTTAATGGCTGGTATCTCGATACCACACGCTGCCAGCTACATAATCCGCGACAGCAACTTGTTGAGCTGACTCAGGGCGAATATTGCTTGTTGCTGGCTCTGGCACAAAACGCCCGTCGGGTATTGAGCCGTGAGCAGTTGCTGGAGTTTACCCATAGTGACAGCATAGAGGTGTTTGATCGCACCATCGACGTATTAATCATGCGACTACGACGCAAAATCGAACTGAACCCGCATCAGCCAATGTTGATTAAAACTCTGCGCGGTCTGGGTTATGTCTTCGCTGCCGACGTGCATTAATCCGACATTTCTGTTTGCAGCTCTTCCAGTGTTTTTGCCCCGTCGATGGCGTTGGCGCATAACAGGCTCGCGCGTGCGCAGGCATGTGCCAGTTTGATGCTCTCGGTAAGCGTCCAGCGTTCGTGGCAGCCATACAAAAATCCGGCACAAAACGCATCACCCGCGCCGACGCTACCGATAATCTCGCGCGGTTCTAATTTCCGTGAGGGTATCCACATGCCGCCCTGTTCCGGCGTCTCTCCCCATGCGCCTTCCGCGCAGTGAATCACCACGCGCTGGCGCACGCCCGCATCTAACAGTTCGCGCGCGGCGGCGGCAATATGCGCGATATGTGGCTCGCCGTTAGGCAAACGAATCTCCAGCCCGCTAAATTCCCCAGCCTCCAGTTCGTTAATCACCAGATAATCCAGATGACGCAACGCGGGCAATACCAGCGGCTGATAGCGCGGATCGCCCTTGCGGGAAACCAGATCGAGACAGGTTTCATAGCCAGCGTCATGCATCTGCGCCAGCAGGCGGGCGCTGCGAGTGCCATAAACATCGTCTGGCATATCCAGGCTTTCGAGCAACAGCAGATAACCGAGATGGAAGATTTTCATGCTGCTATCAAGCTGGTCGAACGCCGGAAGATCCAGCAGCCGGTTAGCGCCTGGAGAATGGAAAAAGGTGCGCTGCCCGCTGGGATCGGTCATCACCTGCGACATCGACGTCGGCGCAAAAGTGGTGCGCTGCACATGCTGGCGGTTGACGTGATATTGCTCCAGCATCGCCATAATGTAATCGCCATCGCTGTCCTGACCGATTAGCCCGACCGCCTGCAAAGGCAGCCCGGCGCGCATTTTCGCCAGCGTCAGGAGGACGTTAAGCGGCGCGCCGCCGGTGGAGCGTTCGCTGTGGGTGATCTCAGCCAGCCAGCCGCGCTCCGGCCACTGGATAATCTGGTGGACGTGGTCAACCAGCATATTTCCTGCTGCGATAATACCTTTACGTTCCATCATGCCCGCTCCTGGATTAGCTAATGCGCTGTCGCCGGGCAGCGTCGCCGCCCGGCTTCGGACTTATTTCACCGTCCAGCCTTTGTAATTGCCGACGTTGTCTTTGTCGATCATCGTCACCGGGATCAGCACCGGCTCTTTCGGCGCGGGTTTGCCCTGCAAAATGTCATAACCGATCTCGACGGCTTTCGCCGCCATCACCTGTGGGTCTTGTGCGGGAGTCGCGACAAACAATGAGTTCTCACGCTTCAGCGCCTCTTCGGCGTCCGGGCTACCATCCACGCCAACAATAAAGAACTCGTTACGTTGTGCCTGTTTTGCTGCCAGATCGGCGCCGATCGCGGTGGGATCGTTAATCGCAAACACGCCGTCGATCTTCGGATTCGCCGCCAGCAGCCCGGTCATCACCTCCAGCCCGCCTTCACGACTGCCTTTGGCGTTCTGGTTGTCAGAGAGCACCTTGATGTCAGGATGGCGTTTAAATTCGGTCTGGCAGCCTTCGACGCGGTTCTGCACGGCGGACACCGGCGGGCCGTTGATGATCACCACGTTGCCTTTGCCTTTTAGGCGATCGGTGATGTATTTACAGGCCATTTCGCCCGCCTGGGTGTTATCGGAAGTAATGGTGGCGTCGGCACCTTCTGCCGCTACGTCAACCGCCACCACCACGATCCCGGCGTCTTTCGCCCGTTTCACCGCCGGGCCGATCCCTTTTGAATCGGCAGCGTTAAGGATGATCATATCGACGTTAGCGGCGATAAAGTTGTCAATTTGCGACACCTGCTGGCCCAGATCGTAGCCGCTGGAAACCAGCGTCACTTTGACGTTATCGCCTGCCAGTTTACGCGCTTCCAGCTCCGCGCCTTTGGTTATCTGTACGAAGAACGGGTTCGCCAGGTCGCCTACCGTTACGCCTATCGATTTCAGTTCTTTCGCCTGGGCGAACGGTGCCGCAGCCAGCAGCGCGCCTGCACAGAGCGCGGTCACTAAGGGCTTCAATCTCATACTGTATTCCTCATGTGTAGGGTATTGTTGTTATGCGCTTTGATGATGTCGGGTACGGTATTTGTCGATCAGCACCGCAATGATGATCACCGCCCCTTTGATCACCAACTGCCAGAAGTAAGAGACGCCCATTAAGGTCATGCCGTTGTTGAGCGTGGCGATAATCAGCGCGCCGACCAGCGTGCCGGTGATGGTGCCGATCCCGCCAACAAAACTGGTGCCGCCGAGGATCACCGCCGCAATGGCGTCCAGTTCGTAACCCATGCCTAAGTTGCCGTTGGCGCTGTATAGCCGCGAGGCGCTCATAATCCCGCCCAGCCCTGAAAGCAGGCCGCTCATGCCATAAACAAACAGCAGCACCAACCAGACTTTAATGCCGGTAAGACGCGCCGCCTGCATATTGCCGCCGACGGCGTAGATATGAACGCCAAGCGTGGTACGGCGCAGAATAAACCAGCACACCACGATCACCGCTAGCGCAATGACCACCAGCCAGGGGATTGGCCCAAGATAGTTGTTGCCTATCCACTCGAAATTAATGTTGGAGTTGATGACCGTGGTGCCGTCTGCCAGCAGATACGCCGCCCCGCGTAGCGCCGTATAGGTGCCGAGCGTGACGATAAATGGCGGCAATCCGGCAAAGGCCACCAGTGCGCCGTTGAACAACCCCAGCAGCAGGCCGAGCATCAGCGCCGCTGGAATCGACAGCATGGCGAACTCCGGGCTAAGGGAGACGACCATCGCCGCCACCGCCGTGGTGCCGAGAATTGAACCTACAGAAAGATCGATCCCGCCGGTCAAAATGATGAAGGTCATTCCTGCCGCCAACACAATGTTGATTGACGCCTGGCGGGTAATATTCAGCAGGTTGCTTTCGGTAAAAAAGTTTGGCGCGATAAAGCCAAAAACCGCCACGATCAGGATCAGAATCGGCAAAATGCCGACCGTTTGCATCAGATCGCTCATTAACATTTTTTTGGCAGAGGTCTTTGCAGATGTCGTCATGAGCGCACCGCCTGGGAATGGGCGTCGTTGACGCCGGTCGCTAAGGTCATAATGTTTTCCTGGGTGATGTTGTTGCCGTTTAACTCACCGGCAATGCTGCCTTCGCGCATTACATAAACGCGATCGCTCATCCCGACTATCTCCGGCAGTTCGCTGGAGATCATCAGGATCGCCACGCCCTTGCGCGCCATCTCGTTCATGATCCGGTAGATCTCGCTTTTTGCGCCGACATCCACGCCGCGCGTGGGTTCATCGAGCAGTAAAATGCGTGGGCCAATCGCCACCCAGCGGGAGATCAACAGTTTTTGCTGATTACCGCCCGAAAGCCCACCTGCTCGCACCTGGGCATGAGGCACGCGGATGTTGAGCAACTTAATGGCGTCATCGGAAATGGTTTGTGCTTTTTTGCGATTGAGCATCCCCCAGCTGGCATCGCGCTCCAGGGTTGCCATGGTGATGTTTTCGGCTGCCGCCATTTCAAGGAACAATCCCTGTTCTTTGCGGTTTTCGGTGAGAAAACCAATGCCAAGATCGATGGCTTCGCGCGGGGAGTGGATCACCACCGGTTCGCCATCGACTTCAATCATTCCTCCTGTCGCTTTCCGCACGCCGAAAATTAACTGCGCCAGTTCGGAACGTCCGGCGCCCACCAGCCCGGCGAGGCCGACAATTTCGCCGGAACGCACCAGCAGGCTACTCGGCTGGACTTTGCCGCCGTCGGTCAGGTGGTGAACGTTCAGGCGGGCTTTGCCGAGCGGGATATCGCGCTCTTTATTGAACAGATCGCTCAGCGGCCTGCCGACCATCATCCGCACCAGTTCCCCGGCGTTGAGATTGTCGCGGGTCAGGCTGCCAACGTATTGCCCGTCACGCAGCACGCTGACGCGATCGGAAAGCTCATACACTTCTGCCATGCGGTGGCTGATGTAGATAATCGCCATCCCTTCATCGCGCAGTCGCATAATCAGTTCAAACAGGCGGTGAGTTTCGCGGGAGGAGAGGGCGGCGGTAGGTTCGTCCATCACCAGAATGCGGCTGTTGCGATGCAACGCGCGGGCGATTTCGACCTGCTGTTGCTCGGCGATGGTCAGCGTCATGACTTTATCGCTGGCGTTAAACTGCGCGCCGAGGCGGTCGATCACTTTTTGCGCCTGCACCAGCATCTCTTTGCGCTGCACCAGCCCGCCGTGGGAAAGCTCGCTGCCGAGGAAAATGTTCTCTGCCACCGTCAAATTGGGTGCCAGCTGCATCTCCTGATAAATCAGCGTTTAAGGCATCTTTCGGTGTGCGAATGTGAAAGGGCTTGCCGTCTATCAGGATCTCGCCGCTGGTGGCGGTATACGCCCCCGCCAGCACCTTCATCAGCGTGCTTTTTCCGGCGCCGTTTTCCCCCATCAGGGCATGGATCTCGCCAGGGTAAACCGTCAAATCCACCCCTTTGAGCGCGTAAAATTTGCCGAAGGCTTTGGCAATATTGCGCATCTCCAGAACTGGCGTGCTGTTCATGGCGGACTCCTGCGAGGTTGTCGATATCAGCACTCCATCACAGGAAAGTAAATGCAAAATGTCAGAAGCCGTTCATATTTGTCATATTGCGATTTTTCTTTACGGAGCGTGATATGGCGCACCCCGGACGTCACTTTTTTGCCAGCGCGCGCGGGCGGTTGCTGCTTTTAAATTTGCTTGTGGTGGCGGTGACGCTGATGGTCAGCGGCGTGGCGGTAATGGGCTTTCGTCATGCCAGCCAGATGCAGGAGCAGGTGCAGCAGCAAACGGTGGATGATATGACCGGCAGCCTGAATCTGGCGCGCGACACCGCAAACGTGGCGACAGCGGCGGTGCGATTATCACAGGTGGTGGGCGCGCTGGAATATAAAGGTGAAGCCGAGCGATTGCAGGAGACACAGCGGGCATTAAAAAGCTCGCTTGCACAACTGGCGAACGCGCCTTTAGCACAGCAGGACGCCGGGCTGGTGGCGCGAATCATCCAGCGCAGTAATGAACTGCAAACCAGCGTCGGCGGAATGCTGGAGCGGGGGCAAAGGCGGCACCTGGAACGTAACGCGCTGTTAAGTTCGCTATATCAAAACTTAAGTTATCTGCGGCATCTGCAAAAAGTCACTTACGCGGAAGATGATCTTTTGCTTAACGAGATGAACCGGCTGATCGTTGCCGCCATTGCCACTCCAGCACCGCAGGCGATTATTCATCAACTGGTTGAAGTGATGTCTGCGCTGCCGACTCATAGTGATACGCCGTTAGTAAATACGCTACTTACTGATTTCAATGATGAACTACGTAAACTCGCGCCGCTTTCGGCGTCACTGGAGCAAAGCGATCTGGCGATTAGCTGGTATATGTTTCACATCAAAGCTCTGGTGGCGATCCTTAACAGCGATATAAACCATTATGCCGAACAGGTGGCGATGCTTTCCGGTCAGCGGGTAGCACAAAGTTACCAGGATCTGCGCTCCGGCGAGAGGGTGATCATGATTTTTGCCCTGTTAGCGGTGGTGATCACCGCATTTGCAGGTTGGTACATCTATCGCAATCTCGGCTCAAACCTGACGGCGATTTCCCGCGCCATGAGCCGTCTGGCGCACGGTGAAGCAGACGTCAGCTTTCCGGCGTTACAGCGGCGCGATGAGTTAGGTGAACTGGCACGCGCCTTTAACGTCTTCGCCCGTAATACCGCATCGCTTGAGCGGACGTCACGGCTGCTGAAAGAGAAAACCACGCAGATGGAGATTGCTCAAACCGAGCGGCAGGGGCTGGAAGAGGCGCTGTTGCATAGCCAGAAACTAAAAGCGGTCGGGCAACTGACGGGGGGACTGGCGCATGATTTTAATAATCTGTTGGCGGTGATTATTGGCAGCCTGGAGCTGGTGAACACAGACTCGCCCGACGCGCCGCGAATACAGCGAGCGCAGCAAGCCGCCGAACGTGGCGCGCTACTAACCCAGCGACTGTTGGCGTTTTCCCGCAAGCAGTCCTTACATCCACAAGCCATTGAACTGAAAACATTACTGGAAGAGTTAAGCGAATTGATGCGCCACTCCTTACCGGCAACGCTGACGCTGGAGATTGAAGCGCAGTCTCCGGCGTGGCCTGCGTGGATTGACGTCAGCCAACTGGAAAACGCCATCATCAACCTGGTGATGAACGCTCGTGATGCGATGGAAGGGCTGACGGGAACCCTCAAAATCCGCACCTGGAACCAGCGTGTCACCCGTAGCGGTGGGCAGCGTCAGGACATGGTGGCTCTGGAGGTTATCGATCATGGCTGTGGAATGTCGCAGGAGGTGAAAAGCCAGGTATTCGAGCCGTTCTTTACCACCAAACAGACGGGCAGTGGCAGCGGACTAGGCTTGTCGATGGTCTATGGTTTCGTGCGTCAGTCCGGCGGGAGGGTGGAAATCGAAAGTGCACAGGGGCAGGGAACGACAGTCAGACTACAGCTTCCCCGTGCGTTGTTGGCGGCGAAAAATGTATCGTCAGCGGTGGTAGAACAGACAGCCGTCAGCGGCGATAAGCTGGTGTTGGTGCTGGAAGATGAAGCTGCAGTACGCCAGACAATCTGCGAACAGTTGCACCTGCTGGGCTATTTGACGCTGGAAGCCAGCAGCGGCGAACAGGCGCTGGATCTGCTGGCGGCATCAGTGGAAATCGATATTTTTATCAGCGACTTAATGCTCCCAGGCGGTATGAGCGGCGCAGAAGTGGTCAATGCAGCACGCAAACGCTACCCACACCTGACGCTGCTGCTCATCAGCGGTCAGGATTTACGCCCCAGCTATAACCCCGCGTTGCCAGAAGTGGCGCTGCTGCGCAAACCTTTTACCCGCGTGCAACTGGCGCAGGCATTGGGGCAAATTGAGGGATGATTTTCAGAATTTATCAAGAGGCCTGGAGCAAACGTGCTGCTATTGTGAGCAATTCTGCTCTGAATGGGATATAAAAGGAATTATGTCAGTACTGACAAGAGGCGATTCACATATGATCGTGATGCCAACCACCTATAGCCCAATGACGGTTGCTCGTTCTTTTCGCGTGGTGGAAGAGATCGAGCTTTCCGGGCGTCTGTTACAGGTGATTTATGACAGCCAGACGCCAAGAGCGGCCATCATTGAAGCGGACATTGAAGTTTTTGCAGGCGTGCCACGTCATCGGGTACTCGCCGCTCTCGACCTGCAGCGTAAAAAAGAGTTCGGCAGCGATATTATTGCCGTTGAACGCTGGTGGGAAGACTCGGATCTGGTACAAGTGGAAGGTATCTGCGTCTCCCCAGGTGAACGCGATAAAGGTCTGGCAACGCGACTGTATGAAGCGTTAATCCTGCAATGCGGAATCACACTCATCAGCGATTTTGATCAGTATGATGGCGGGAAGATGCTCTGGCAGAAGATCGCGCGCGAGTCCGATCAGATTTCGGTGTTTATATTAGACACTGAACAAGAGACATTTTGGCCTTACGATGGCACTAAAGTGATCTACGATGGTGGCTGCATTCCGGAAGAACGTATCTGGAGTATTTCTCCGGATCAAAAATGTCATAGCATTGTGCTGGTGGCGGAAAATAAACGGCGAGCTATCCAGCTAATGGAAGAGTCTGCGCCTTACCGTATTTGAGATTACTCCGCTACTCCGGTTATTTACACTCAACTAACGTTAAGCCAGTCCATCACAGAGACTGTCTTATGAAACCTTACTCCACGCTCTTTCTTTTCACCCTGCTCACGCTGACCACCGTTCCGGCTCAGGCCGATGTTATCGACGACACGATTGGTAATATTCAGCAGGCGATTAACGACGCTTATAACCCTGACCGTGGGCGTGACTATGAAGATTCGCGCGACGACGGCTGGCAGCGTCAAGTGAGCGACGATCGTCGCAGACAATATGACGACCGCCGCCGCCAGTTTGAAGATCGCCGCAGGCAGCTGGACGACCGCCAGCGCCAGCTTGATCAGGAGCGTCGGCAACTGGAAGATGAAGAGCGGAGAATGGAAGATGAGTATGGGCGGTGATGTTGGGTATAGGGCAGGCATCGCTCCTCCCCCTAATTCTCCCCATCAGCTATTAAAGCCCGGCTATTGTGTTGACTGCTGCTTAACGACATTAATCATCCACGGCACTCCAAATTTATCGGTAACTTTGCCGAAGCCATGTGCCCAGAAGGTTTCCTGCCAGTCCATTTCGATTTTTCCGTTGGCGGCAAGGTTGTCAAACCAACGTTTCCCTTCCTCGACCTGTTGCGAATCGAGCACCAACGTAAATCCGGAGTAGTTGGCTTTTCCTGACGGTATGGCATCGCTCATCATGATGTCGCTTCCGGCAATGCGCACGTTAGCATGGGCGATGGCAGTATCAGGAAATTGCATCCCTGAAGGACAACCTTCGGAGCTTTCCTGCGCGGGTTTCGGCATTTCTCCAAAGCTGATTTTATAGAGCAGTTCCGCATCTAACGTGCGTTGGTAATAGGCTATGGCGTCGGCACAGTTACCGGCAAAAGAGATATAGGGGCTTAACGGCATGATGGTGACCTCAGTTAAGAGAAGTCAGTTAAGTGTAGTTTGAATTTTGTACAGATGAAGAGTAGGCCTCATAAGACGCGCAAGCGTCGCATCAGGCATTGGCACCGTTGCCGGATGCGGCGTAAACGCCTTATTCCGGCCTACGGATGGCGCGGGAATTTGTAGGCCTGATAAGACGCGCAAGCGTCGCATCAGGCATTTGGCACCGTTGCCGGATGTATCGCACCCGGCATTCGAAATCAATTCTTTTTCACAAACTCAGATTTCAGTTTCATCGGACCAAAACCGTCGATTTTGCAATCGATGTTATGGTCGCCTTCAACCAGGCGGATGTTTTTCACTTTGGTGCCGATTTTCAGCATCGAAGAGCTACCTTTCACCTTCAGATCTTTAATGATGGTAACGCTGTCGCCGTCAGCCAGCAGGTTGCCGTTAGCATCTTTAACGATCAGCTCGTCGCTTTCCTGCGCAGGTTCAGCGTCGTTCCATTCGTAGGCGCATTCCGGGCAGATGTACATGCCGTTATCTTCGTAGGTGTATTCGGAGTTGCATTTCGGGCAGTGTGGTAATGACATGTGGATTTCCTCAAAAGTCAGCAGGGCAAAAGCGCCAAAAAACGGCAGATTGCCGAAAAAGGCCGCAATTATACACAAAATCCCTGCGTTTGTCGGGGGTACTGCTGATTTTAGTCGACGATCGTTTTCATTTGAAAGACAACGCAAAAAGAAAATAATCTTTTTGCCTCTGTTTATTATTTAAGTTAAGGTTAACTCTCTTCTTGTTCTTTTTTTAATTAAATTGTTATTTTATCTTTCTGACTTTTAACTTGTCGGAAGAGATTTATTCATCCGAATAAAAACAACATATTAAATATAAAAATTATTTCCTGCAGTAATTATAAAAGCCGACAACAGAACGAAAAAACGATCTGGCTAAATAAAAATAATGAAATTTGCTTTAAGGAAGAATTTTCCATGTACACACAGACAATATATGAGTTAAGTCAGGAGGCTGAACGTCTGTTACAGCTTTCCAGACAACAGTTGCAGTTACTGGAAAAAATGCCGCTCTCTGTGCCCGGAGAAGATGCACCACCACTGGCTTTACCCTGGAGTCAGTCTAATATCGCCGAGCGTCACGCAATGCTGAATAATGAGCTGCGAAAAATTTCCCGTCTGGAAATGGTGCTGGCGATTATTGGCACCATGAAAGCAGGGAAATCAACCACCATTAACGCTATTGTTGGCACTGAAGTTCTGCCTAATCGCAATCGCCCTATGACTGCGCTGCCGACGCTTATTCGCCATACGCCGGGGCAAAAAGAACCGGTGCTGCATTTTTCACATGTCGCACCAATCGACTGTTTAATCCAACAATTACAACAACGCCTGCGCGATTGCGATATTGAGCATCTGACCGAACTGCTGGAAATAGATAAAGATATGCGTGCGCTTATGCAGCGGATCGAAAATGGCGTTGCTTTTGAAAAATATTATCTTGGTGCCCAGCCAATTTTTCATTGCCTGAAAAGTTTGAATGATTTGGTGCGTCTGGCGAAGGCGCTGGACGTCGATTTTCCTTTTTCTGCTTACGCCGCCATTGAGCATATTCCAGTAATTGAAGTGGAGTTTGTCCATCTGGCAGGGCTAGAGAGTTATCCCGGGCAGTTGACGCTGCTGGATACCCCCGGACCGAATGAAGCCGGACAACCGCATCTGCAAAAAATGCTTAACGAGCAACTGGCGCGCGCCTCCGCAGTGCTGGCGGTGCTGGACTATACGCAACTGAAGTCAATCTCCGATGAAGAAGTGCGTGAGGCGGTTTTAGCGGTGGGGAAATCAGTACCGCTGTATGTGCTCGTCAATAAGTTCGATCAGCAGGATCGTAACAGTGACGATGCTGAACAGGTGCGGGCGCTGATTTCCGGGACGTTGATGAAAGGTTGTGTTACGCCAGGGCAGATATTTCCGGTATCGTCGATGTGGGGCTATCTGGCAAATCGGGCACGTCATGAGTTAGCTAACAATGGTAAGTTGCCAGCACCGGAGCAACAACGCTGGGTGGAGGATTTTGCCCATGCCGCGCTTGGCAGGCGCTGGTGCAATGCCGATCTGGCAGATATCGACCATATTCGCCATGCTGCCGATCAACTGTGGGAAGATTCGCTGTTCGCCCAACCGGTTCAGGCATTACTCCATGCCGCCTACGCCAACGCGTCGTTATATGCACTGCGATCTGCCTCGCATAAGTTGTTGAATTATGCCCAACAAGCGCGGGAATACCTTGATTTTCGCGCTCACGGGCTGAACGTCGTTTGCGAGCAATTGCGGCAAAATATCCTCCAGATTGAAGAAAATATGCAGCTATTGCAGCTTAATCAGGTGCAGGTGAGTGGCGAGATTAAACATGAAATCGAGGTTGCTCTGGCATCAGCCAACGACTTTCTGCGTCAGCAGCAAGACGAGGTGAATACCCAGTTAGCAGTGCTGTTTCAACATGATTCGTGGCCGTTAAGCGAGATTCGTACCCGCTGCGAGACGCTGTTACAGGCGGCACAGACCAAAATCAGCCGTGACTTTACGCTGCGTTTTGCTGAACTGGAATCAACCCTTTGCCGGGTGTTAACCGATGTTATTCACCCCATCGAGCAACGGGTAAAAACAGAATTGAATGAGTCCGGGTTTCGCCCCGGCTTTCATTTTCCTGCTTTTCACGGCGCAGTCCCACACTTCAATACTCGCCAGCTGTTCAGCGATGCAATATCCCACCAGGAAGCAATGGATGAGCAGAGCAGCCGTTTTGGCATTGTGCGTGAGACGTTCTCGCGCTGGCTGAATCAGCCTGACTGGGGACGGGGTGGTGAGAAATCACCGCCAGAGGCCGTTGATTACAGTGCGCTACAACGAACGTTAACCGAAGAAGTAGACCTTTATTGCCAACAAATGGCTAAAGCTTTGGCGGTTCAGGTCGATGATTCTGTCACGGCAGGCATGAACACTTTTTTCGCTGATTTCGCGTTATGTTTGACGGAATTACAGGCGCGTTTACGCGATAGTCTGGCTCTGCGTCAACAAAATGAATCCGTGGTCAGGATGATGCAGCAGCAATTGCAACAGACCGTGATGATTCATGGCTGGATTTATACGGACTCTCAGTTGTTACGCGATGATATTCAAACTCTTTTCATGGCAGAACAGTATTGACAAAGACGTTACTGGACGGCTCTGGTCGCGTACTGGAGTCGGTTTATCCCCGCTTTTTGGTGGATCTGGCGCAGGGCGATGATGCCCGCTATCCACAAACCCATCAGCAGCAGCTTCGTGAACGACTGATGCAGGAACTTCTTGCGCGCGCACAACTTCAGACGTGGGCGAATGCCGGAATGTTAAATGCGCCACTTAGCCTGCGCCTGACATTGGTGGAAAAACTGGCGGCGATGCTTGATCCCGGTCATCTGGCGCTGACGCAGATCGCGCAACATCTGGCACTATTGCAAAAAATGGATCACCGTTCGTACTCTGCTTTCCCGGAACTTCCCCAGCAAATCGCCGCGTTGTATGAGTGGTTTTCTGCCCGCTGTCGCTGGAAGGAAAAAGCGTTAATGCAACGAGGGTTACTGGTTCAGGCAGGTGAGCAGAGTGAGCAAATTTTTACCCGCTGGCGTGCTGGTGCGTATAACGCCTGGTCGCTACCGGGACGTTGTTTTATTGCTCTGGAGGAGCTGCGCTGGGGAGCGTTTGGCGATGCCTGCCATCTGGGAAGCCCGCAAGCGGTGGCGTTGTTGCTGGGTGATTTGCGCGTGAAAGCGACGCAATATCTGGCAGATAGTATCAATGCGGCACCGACCACTCGCCATTATTACCATCAGTGGTTTTCCCCTCCTGGAGCCTCGACAGGCGGGGATCATGCAGACTTTTTAAGTTGGCTGGGCAAGTGGTCGGATGCCGATAAGCAGCCTGTTTGCTGGTCAGTAACCCAACGCTGGCAAACCGTCGCGTTGGGGATGCCACGGCTCTGTTCAGCACAACGTCTGGCGGGGGCAATGGTCGAAGAAATCTTCTCTGTAAATTGACTGTAAATAATCAGTTACATCAATGAGTGCTCAACGAAATCCATGTGTGAAGTTGATCACAAATTTAAACGCTGGTAGGGTAAAAAGGTCATTAACTGCCCAATTCAGGCGTCAACAGGTTTGATTGTACAATCCTTAATCGGATCGTGTAAGCAAACCAGCTACGCTTGTTACAGAGATTGCACCCTGCAATTCCCGCTCCCCTTTTGCGGGCGCCGCGTCTATTTGCCTGACGCGTGCGGAAATGGGCTTACTCTGCGAGGAAAGCTATGCTGAAAAGGAAAAAAGTAAAACCGATAACCCTTCGTGATGTCACCATTATTGATGACGGTAAACTGCGAAAAGCCATTACTGCAGCATCGCTGGGTAATGCAATGGAATGGTTCGATTTTGGTGTTTATGGCTTTGTTGCTTACGCATTAGGTAAAGTATTTTTCCCGGGGGCTGACCCCAGCGTGCAGATGGTTGCTGCACTTGCCACCTTCTCCGTTCCCTTTCTGATTCGACCGCTTGGCGGACTCTTCTTCGGTATGTTGGGCGATAAATATGGTCGCCAGAAGATCCTCGCTATCACTATTGTGATTATGTCGATCAGTACGTTCTGTATCGGTTTAATACCGTCCTACGCCTCTATTGGTATTTGGGCGCCGATTTTGCTGTTGATCTGTAAGATGGCACAAGGTTTCTCGGTCGGCGGTGAATATACCGGAGCGTCGATATTTGTTGCGGAATACTCACCTGACCGTAAACGTGGCTTTATGGGCAGCTGGCTGGACTTCGGTTCTATTGCCGGCTTTGTGCTGGGTGCGGGCGTGGTGGTGTTGATTTCGACCATTGTCGGCGAAGAGAACTTCCTTGACTGGGGCTGGCGTATTCCGTTCTTTATCGCGCTGCCGCTGGGAATTATTGGGCTTTATCTTCGTCATGCTTTAGAAGAGACGCCAGCGTTCCAGCAACATGTTGAGAAACTGGAACAGGGTGACCGCGAAGGTTTGCAGGATGGCCCGAAAGTTTCGTTTAAAGAGATTGCCACCAAACACTGGCGTAGTCTGTTGACATGTATTGGTCTGGTGATCGCCACCAACGTGACTTACTACATGTTGCTGACTTATATGCCGAGTTATTTGTCGCATAACCTGCATTACTCCGAAGACCACGGGGTGCTGATTATTATCGCGATTATGATCGGTATGCTGTTTGTTCAGCCGGTGATGGGCTTGCTGAGTGACCGTTTTGGCCGTCGTCCGTTTGTGATCCTCGGCAGTGTTGCGTTGTTTGCGCTGGCGATCCCTGCGTTTATCCTGATTAACAGCAATATTATCGGCCTGATTTTCGCTGGGTTGCTGATGCTGGCGGTGATCCTTAACTGCTTTACGGGGGTTATGGCCTCTACCTTGCCAGCGATGTTCCCGACACATATCCGTTACAGTGCGCTGGCGGCGGCATTTAATATTTCGGTGCTGGTTGCCGGTCTGACGCCAACGCTGGCGGCCTGGCTGGTGGAAAGCTCGCATAATCTGATGATGCCTGCCTATTACCTGATGGTAGTGGCGGTGGTTGGTTTAATCACTGGCGTGACCATGAAAGAGACGGCGAATCGTCCACTGAAAGGTGCGACGCCTGCGGCGTCAGATTTGCAGGAAGCGAAGGAAATTCTCGTCGAGCATTACGATAATATTGAGCAGAAAATCGAGGATATTGACCAGGAAATTGCCGATTTGCAGGCGAAACGTACCCGCCTGGTGCAGCAACATCCGCGAATTGATGAGTAAGCTGAAACGGATTGCCTGATGCGACACTCTCTTATCAGGCCAACAATCGAACTCTTAAGGTTCACTTAATCTCTGACGCGCATACTCTCCTCCAGGACAACGGAGGAGAGTGCAATGAAAAACCGTGTTTATGAAAGTTTAACGACTGTGTTTAGCGTGCTGGTAGTCAGCAGCTTTCTCTATATCTGGTTTGCCACGTATTGATCTTTCTTCAGCCGTACCCAGGCGCGCGTACCGGAAGCCTCTTCCCGGTTTTGCAGGAAAAACTGCCCGTGATGCAACTGTGTGATGCGGCTGACAATACTTAATCCCAGACCAATCCCGCCATAACGGCTGTCCATTCGTACAAACGCTTTGCTCAACTCTCCGCATTTACTCTCATCAATGCCAGGCCCTTCATCTTCAACCGCCATTACCGCACCGCCATCTTCTTGCAGCTGAATCATAATGTTGCTGCCTGCTGGACTATAGCGATGGGCGTTTTCTACCAGGTTACGCAATAACATCCGCAGCAGGGTCGCGTCGCCCTGAACAGTGATGTCAGCGGCGCTCTCTGGTAACAGCAAAGTTTGTTGACGCTGGTCGAGCATGGTGCTGAGTTCGTCATAGGAGGGCAGGATCACATCTTCCAGCAGTTTTACATGCTGATAATTACCGGAAGAAAATGACTGTCCGGCGCGCGCCAGTTGCAACAACTGGGAGACGCTCTCCATCATCTGATCAAGCCGTGCGACTAACGGCGCTACATCAATGTGATGCGTTTTCGCCAGCAGTTCCAGATGCAAACGCACCCCCGCCAGCGGCGTTCGCAGTTCGTGAGCGACGTCAGCGGTAAACAACCTTTCGTTATCCAGCGTGCTGGTCAGGCGACTGACCAGATCGTTCAACGCCGAAACCACCGCTTCGATTTCGAGAGTGGCGCTATGAATGGCAATGGGCGTTAAGTTGTCAGCGGTGCGCGCTTCCAGTTCTTTTTGCAGTTCCGCCAGCGGGCGAGTGATGCGGTGCACTGCCTGATAGCAGATAAATAGTGTCAGGCTGACCATAAATACGCCGGGAACAATCAGGCTGGCAACCGCTTCGCGGATCTCACGCATGATGTGGCGATCGTTGTTGCGATTGTCACGTAGCGCCTGCTCAAAGAGCTGAATTTGCTCGGTACTTTCATGCCATAGCCAAAAGACGCTAATCAGCTCAAAAACCAGCAGAATAGCGCCGATGGTCAATATCAGCCGTTGACGCAGCGACATTGGTCGGCGCAGAAAACGCATCAGATTCAATTAGTTTTCCTCATTCGCGACCAGCATATAGCCAAAGCCGCGCACGGTGCGGATACGTGTTTTGCCCACTTTGTCGCGCAGGTTGTGGATATGCACTTCCAGGGTGTTGGTTGAGGGTTCGTTGTCCCAGTTATAGATATCGTTGTAGAGAATTTCCCGATGCACCGGGCTGCCTGCTTTGAGCATCAGCCGCGATAGCAGAGCATATTCTTTGGGCGTCAGAATCAATTCTTCGCCGCCCATCCATACCTGACGGCGCCCCATATTCAGCGTCAGATTGCCAACAATCAACTCGCTTTCGCCCTGATTATTATGGCGTCGCAGCAGGGCGCGGATGCGGGCGTGTAACTCTTCCAGCGCAAAAGGTTTTACCAGATAGTCATCGGCACCGACATCCAGCCCGGCGATTTTGTCGGTCAGGGTGTCGCGAGCGGTGAGGATCAGTACCGGCAGGGTGTATTTTTTCTGCCGGATACGGGCGAGAAAATGCAGTCCATCTTCGTCGGGTAACCCTAAATCCAGCACCACCAGGCTGTAGTGCCCGGCTTCCAGGCTTTGTTCCGCCATCCGCGCGGTCGTGACGCCATCGCACGCGTAGCCTTCGGTTTGTGCCGCCAGAATCAGCCCCTGCAATAACAGCGTATCGTCTTCAACAATCAGTATTTTCATTCAGTCACTCTCCTGCAAGTTTGCAGAATATCATCCGCAGCCTGGTAATACTTCGTCTCGACGCCGGTTAATCCCAACAGGGTTGAGAATAAATTGCCCTGTGAATAGTGCTGTGTTTGTGCCTGTTTTTGCAGGCAGCTCTGGTCAATCTGATACCGCTTTTGATAATCCTCCGACAACCACAGCAGCATCGGTACTTGTTTTTGGCTATCAGGCGCGATGGCATAAGGCAGGCCGTGTAGATAGATGCCATTTTCACCTAACGATTCACCGTGGTCAGAAAGATAAACCAGGCTGGTGGTAAATTTATCCTGATGTTCTTTCAGCAGATTAATTGCTTTATCAACAATATAGTCGACGTAGAGCAACGTATTATCGTAAGTGTTCACCAGTTGTTCTTTGGAACAGGTCTGGATCTCGTTGGTGTCGCAGGTGGGGGTAAATTTCCTGAACTGCGGCGGATAGCGGTTGTAATAGGTCGGGCCGTGGCTACCGATGGTGTGTAAGACAATCACGCCATCACCTTGCAGGTTATTGATGTACTCTTCCAGCCCGTGGAACAGCACCTCGTCATAGCATTCGCCGTTGATGCACTGGCCGGGCAGGTTCAGCGCGGTGACATTCTGGTGTGGTACGCGGTCGCAGACACCTTTGCAGCCACCGTCGTTGTCATTCCACAACACATTAATGCCCGCTCGCTGAATGATATCCAGCACGCCTTCCTGGTGCTGTGCCAGCTCTTCTTTGTAATGCTCACGCGGCATATCCGAGAACATGCATGGCACAGAGACAGCCGTTGCCGTGCCGCAAGACGCGGTATTGGGGAAATAGACCACATTATCTTTCGCCAGACGCGGATTGGTTTCACGTGGGTAGCCGTTGAGTGAGAAATTCTCTGCCCGCGAGGTTTCGCCGACGATCAAGATGGTCAGATTTTTACGTTTCTCGTTTTGCATTAACGGGTTGCGGTGTGCATCCTCGCCAATGCGAACCAGCGGCAGATTTGCCAGTCGCTGGTGGGAATACCATGACCAACTGGCAACAATGCTGTTGGAGGGGCTTAAGGATTTCACCAGCTCTTTGTTGTTACGAAACAGCGAGGCGTAGTCTTTATAAAACAACGCGGCGACCAGCAGAATCAGCAGTACAGAAATCAGAATATTGACCCCACGGAAAAGAACGCTACGCAAGCGTGAGGTTGCGGGCTTGATTTTTACCCAGCAGGCAATCAGTGCAGCAAGAACCCCGCTTAACCCTAGCGTTAATAACATCTGCGGTGTCATTAACGCGTAGCTTTCCGCAGGTGTGGTATCCATGATATTGGCAATCATCGAACGGTCGATGACGATGCCATAAGTCATTATGAAATATTGCGCAGACGCGCCGACAAGAATAAACAGGCAGGCCAGCGGACGATTAAGCCATAAGAAAGAGCCTAGCGTCAGGACAATATTAATCACGCTGAACGCGACGACCGGCATCGACAAGAAAACCAGCACGTTATGCATTGAATCCAGCGGTAACGCCTGTAAAACCTGTTTAAAAAAGGCAATGTTCAGGCAGATAGCAATATAAAAAGAGGCCAGCAATAGCCAGGCGAGTAAATTCAAAGAGGGTCTTTTTAGAAGGCGCTTCAACATCACGGTGTTTCCATCGAACAAAGTGCGCATATGCTCGCAAAGCAAAGTTAAGCCAACCTTAAGTTCTTAAGGTTGGCTTTTATGTTTGCTGGATTAAGGGGGCTTAATCTTTGCTTATTGGTGCATCTAATGGATAGGGGTTTTTATGCAGTCGGTTGTAGTTCAGTGTGTACATTGCGGTGATCACCATCAGCGTGACGAATGACCACATGACCTCTTGTGCGCCAGAACCGACTACCGCCCAGATGCAGTAAAGGAAGGCGATAGTGGTGATGGCCAGATACGCCGGACGCGCTTTACCAAAGTGACCGTGGCCTAAAAGCAGTAAAGCGGCACAGGTATAAAGATAAGGCACCAGGGTAAAGATTACCGATACGGAAGAGACCAGACCGAACTCTTTGGTTGCGTTTGGCGAAATGCTGCTGAACTGGAAGATAGTCATCAGGATACCGACGATAATCAACCCGGCTACCGGTGTGCCTGCTTTGTTGACGCGGGCAAAAATCGGTGGGAACAGACCGTCATCGGCAGCGGCTTTCGCCGTTTGCCCGGCCAGTAGTGTCCAGCCACCCAGCGAACCTAAGCAACCAGCCGCCGCACAGAAGGAGACAATGGCTCCTGCGGTATCACCCAGCGCCATCCGTGCAGCATCACCGAAAGGTGAGGCGGAAACGCGCAGTGCGGCGTTGGGGATCATCCCCATAATCGCGGTGGTCGAGAGCACATAGCAAACGGCGGCAATCAATACCCCGCCAATGGTGGCGATAGGGACGTTGCGTTTCGGGTTTTTCACCACACCCGCTGCAACAGACGCACTTTCCACCCCGATAAATGACCACAGCGTAACGTTTAAGGTGCTTTGAATCGCGCCGAAGGTGCCCAGGCCGCTGACGTTCCATGCCGCCATATAGGTTTCTCCGTGGAACCAGAACCAGCCGAATACGGCAATCCCGACGATGGGAATCAGCGCCAGCACGGTAGCGACGGCCTGCACGCGGGTGATCATTTTCGGACCGACGATATTAAGCAGAACGAAGATCCACAGCACCACCACGCAGGTGATGGTTAATACCCACGGATCTTTGAGGAGCGGGAAGAAATAGCTCAAATAGCCGACGCCAATGACCACCATGGCGATATTGCCGATCCAGCAGGCCAGCCAGTAGAGAACGTTGGTTTGATATCCGAGAAAAGGACCAAAACAGCGGCGCGCGTAGGCATATGAACCGCCAGGGCTGGGATCGAGGAACGACATTTTGGCGTAGACCATCGATAAAGCCAAAGCACCGATAATCGTCACCAACCAACCATATATAGCAATACCGCCAGTCGAGGCCAGGTTTGCAGGTAACAGAAATACACCTGACCCCATAATATTCCCCGACACCATCAGAGTAACGGGGATTAAGCCCACTTTGTGAGCATCAGCATCCGAAGACATAATTAAACTCCTGCGAAGGCGAGCTTCGTGACAATAAATTACGTCATATCATACGCCTGCATTCGCGCATTGAATTATCGTCAGTCGGGTTATCGCTGATGCCGTTATTAATATATCTCTTTGTAAAGGTTATAAATCAGGCGACAGAACGTTCTCTGTGTTGGCTAACATAATGGAGTGGCGTCATACCATAGAAGTCTTTAAATACAGAAATAAAGTAAGACGTGCTGTTGTAGCCACAGGACTGTGACACCTGTGAGATATTTTTTCCATCCATCATTAATTCATTTACAGCATAACGCATCCGGCAGGTGGTTATTATTTGGCTATAACTGGTGTTTTCGCTTTTCAGCTTTTTCTTTAACAAACTTGGGCTAAGACATAAACAACTGGCTACCATACTAAGATTCCAGTCTTTATGGATATCGCTTTCAATGATTTGATAAACGCTGTCGCTAACACAATTACGTAACATATACATAAGTAGAGAAAGGAATTTTTTACTGTCGAGAAAGCGAGAGAGCACAGTGAATAATAATGCACGTGTTCGTTCTTTTTCCGACTCTGTTTCAGCAGGCTCTGTGCTATGTTGCGCTGCAACGCGAAACACCTCTGGTGTAAGGCATGGCAGGGAAATAATCGGTGTGGCGCTACGTTGCCAGACCGGTATTTTCGAGAGATCTTTATTCAGAAAACGGAGATAATCTTTGATGATGTCGAGGCTAATATAAGCAATCAAAGTGTTATTCAGAGAGGAGGCGTCGATAATATTATTTTCACAACTTAATAACGCCATATGGTTAGCTTTTAAACTTATAGGCTCTTTCCCATTCACTCTTAGCCAGACATCTTTTTCAGTTAATAAAACTATACAAGGTTGGTTGCTGCAAATCCTCATACATGTACTCCTGAAATGCAAAGAAAAATAGTGGATCTCGCCAACATAGAGAGATACCGGGAACGGGTTATATAATTGTATGACGAATCAAAACATGCATAAAAATAACGTGTTTTACTAATATTACAAATTTTTATAGTAATTTCTCATGTACAAAAAATTTTACAGAGTAAATAAGGGTAAATAATAAACAAAAAAAGCGCGGGGTGGGACCGCGCAAAAAGCATGACATTTTTGTTTGCAGCAATTTTTATGAAAACGTTGCCATACTCAAAAGGCCTCAGGCCAGGCGGCGTAATGTTATTAAAACAATTACGCCTTCAGCGGAATAGTGGTTACGCTTTCACACACATTACGTGGTAAATACCGTCAATAATTTCAGTACCTTCAGTTTCGTGTTCAAATCCAGGGAAATGATGATCCCAGGATTGCAGCGAGCGTAAATAACTTACCTGCGGACTGTTTTTATCGCCGAAGTTTTCACCAGACAGCAGCATCGGGATTCCTGGCGGATACGGGATAACTGAGTTCGCCGCAATGCGTCCTGGCAGATTTTCAATGGATACCAGCTCAACGTTGTTGTCGACAATCGCGTTGTACGCTTCACGCGGAGTGATTTCCGCCACCGGCAGGCCGGAATAGGCTTCGTTCAACCGTGCTCCTGGGTTGTTTTCTTTCAGCCAGGCAAACATTTTGTCACCCAGATCGTGAATCCCCATGTTCGCGTAAGTGTCAGGATATTGTTCAACAAGTTCCGGCATCACCTGCGCCAGTGGTGTGTTGGCGTCGTAGTGGCGTTTGAAGGAACAGAGGGTGTTAACCAGAGTTCCCCATTTCCCTCGGGTCACGCCCATTGAGAACAGGAACATAATCTGGAAATCGGTGGTGCGAGTTGGCACGATGCCGTGGTGGCCAAGCCATGCGGTAACCAGTGCGGCAGGTACGCCTGTCTCTTCCAGTTCACCGTCTTCACCCATCCCCGGTGCGAGGATGCTGACTTTAATCGGGTCGAGCATACTCCAGTTGTCCGGGATATCTTTAAAGCCGTGCCAGCTTTCGCCCGGATGCATTACCCAGCAGTCCTGAACGGTGGTCAGCAGTTTGCGCGGCGCGTCAGCAAAGTCATAGGTTTTGCCGGTTTCCGGATCGGTAACCATTTCTTTATTCCACGGTTTAAAGAACCAGCTACCTTCGTCAGTAAACTCTTTATACAACCGTGCCATTGCCTGGCGGAAATCGACCGCTTCGTCGATCACTTCCTGAGTCAGTGACAGACCGCTGTTGCCGTCCATCATTGATACAGCCACATCGTTTGATGCGCAGATGGCATACAGTGGGGAAGTGGTGGCATGCATCATGTATGCCTGATTAAAGCGGGAGAAGTTAATCGCGCCCCGACCTTCACGTACATGAATATAAGACGCCTGCGACAGCGCATTCAGCAGTTTATGTGTGGAGTGGGTAGCGAAAACGGTTGGGCCATTGTGATCGCCCGGTTCACCGCGCATTGCATAGTGATCGGCATAGATTGGGTTAAACCGTGCGTAGCCATACCAGGCTTCGTCGAAGTGCAGACGGTCAGAGGTTTTTTCCAGCAGATCCTGCGCGTCTTTGGCGTTATAACACACGCCGTCGTAGGTGCAGTTGGTCACCACGCAGTAAGACGGTTTTTGCCCGACTTTGTCTTTAGTCAGCGGGCTTTCGCTGATTTTCTTCTGCAAGGTTTCAGGCTGCATTTCCTGCGGGTAGATTGGCCCGATAATGCCGTAGCGGTTGCGGCTTGGCACCATGTATACCGGTTTCGCGCCAGTCAGCATTAAGCCTTGTTCAATGGATTTGTGGCAGTTACGGTCAACAACGACCACGTCGTTATCCGTCATGCAGGCTTGCATGATGGTGCGGTTAGAACCTGAAGTGCCAACAACGACTGACCAGGAGCGATCGGCACCAAATACGCGCGCGGCATATTTTTCACTTTCGCCAAATGCGCCAGTATGGTCGAGCAAAGAACCGAGAGAAGTTCGTTCAATACCCATATCGGTGCGGAACAGGTTTTCACCATAATAGTCATGGTAGAAACGTCCGGCTGGCGTTTTAGTGAACCCCACACCGCCCTGGTGACCCGGCGCGGCCCAGGAATACTCATGGATGTCGCTATATTTCATCAGCGCGCTGAACAGTGGCGGTAACAACTGTTGACGGTAGCGGGTCATCGCGGCGATGGCGCGCCCGGCAATAAAATCGGCAGTATCTTCCAGAATCCAGGCGAATTCATCGACAAGCTCCAGCAGGTCGCGATCCAGCGCGGCGATTGATTTTTCCCGATCGCCTAACAGGAATACCGGCACGTTTTGCTGGCGTTCATGAAGTTTACCGATCAATTCTCTGACGTTTTGATGTTCGTCCGGATGCTCCATTTGATAACTGAACATCAGACAATCAATGGCTTCATTTGAAGAGAGAATGGCAAAACCATCATCAAATGAGGTTGATTTAATGACGGTAACATTTTGTTGACTCAAGGCATTCGCCAGACGCTCAACGGCGCTACCGACCCAGGTGTCCTGATGTAGAAACTCGCTTTCAACAATTAATACTTTCATCATTGTTTACCCGGTTGTGAAGGAATCTTCGTTGCGGGCAAGTATCTTCCGGGCATTTCAGGCTGTAAAGCGATTGAAAAATAAACGTTTTTAATTTTTTATTATTATAAACAGAAGCTTATATTAATTTTTCAATTAATTTTCAATGTTTATTATCGACAGCTAAATTATTTTTTTGGCTGATACTGATATCGTTTTTAACCGGGAAGCGTCTGGCGGCGTTGTTGGCTAAGTTTGCGGTATTGTTGCGGCGACATGCCGACATATTTGGCGAAAGTACTGTAAAAACGACTGCTCGAACGAAAACCTGCCGTCAGGGCAATATCGAGAATACTTTTATCGGTATCGCTGAGTAACGCGCGAACGTGGTTGATGCGCATTGCGGTAATGTACTGTTTCATCGTCAACTGCATGACTCGCTGAAATATTCCCATCGCATAGTTGGCGTTTAGTTTGACGTGCTCAGCCACGTCGTTGATGGTCAGCGCCTGGTCATAGTTTTCTGCAATAAAGCCCAGCATCTGGCTGACGTAAAATTGCGCATGACGCGAGACGCTGTTTTTGTGCGTGCGCGAGGTTTTATTAACCAAAATCGGTTCCCAGCCGGAGAGGCTAAATCGCTTGAGCATCAGGCCAATTTCATCAATGGCGAGCTGGCGGATTTGCTCATTCGGGCTGTTCAATTCCTGCTGCCAGCGGCGCACTTCAAAGGGGCTAAGTTGCTGTGTCGCCAGCGATTTAATCACCATGCCGTGAGTGACGTGGTTTATAAGGTCTTTATCCAGAGGCCAGGAGAGAAACAGATGCATCGGCAGATTAAAAATCGCCATGCTCTGACAAGTTCCGGTATCGGTTAGTTGGTGCGGCGTACAGGCCCAGAACAGCGTGATATGCCCTTGATTGATATTCACTTGTTCATTGTTGATCAGGTATTCCACATCGCCATCGAAAGGCACATTCACTTCAACCTGACCATGCCAGTGGCTGGTGGTCATGACATGCGGCGCACGAAATTCAATCTCCATTCGCTGATATTCCGAGTACAGCGACAGCGGGCTGCGGGTCTGCTTTTCATCACTGCTGCACATAAACGTGTCTGTGTTCATGGACGGATCTCTTTCCTGGATTATCAGAATTATGTCATGAGTAGCTGAGGATGACTGCGAATGACGACACAAAACATAAAGAGAGGGGATTTTATAAGGGCTAATTACTCTGTTTTTCAGTCAATTTAGTCCCAAAAACTCATATTTACTGCTAAGTAACCCTGGATCTGAGCTTTTGGGAATGCTCAACGGGGAAGCCGGAGGTTTTCTGCGACATCGCCTGCCATGATGAAATCATTCAAGCAAGCCTGGAGACCTGAATGATGTCTGCACCCAAAATTACTTTTATCGGCGCTGGTTCGACAATTTTCGTAAAAAATATTCTTGGTGATGTGTTTCATCGCGAGGCGCTGAAAACGGCGCATATTGCCCTGATGGACATTGATCCAACTCGCCTGGAAGAGTCGCACATTGTGGTGCGTAAGCTGATGGATTCAGCAGGAGCCAGCGGCAAAATTACCTGCCACACGCAACAGAAAGAAGCCTTACAGGATGCTGATTTTGTCGTGGTGGCATTTCAGATTGGTGGTTATGAACCTTGCACGGTGACTGATTTCGAGGTCTGTAAGCGCCACGGTCTGGAACAAACTATTGCCGATACGTTGGGGCCGGGCGGCATTATGCGCGCACTGCGTACCATTCCGCACCTGTGGCAAATTTGCGAGGACATGACGGAAGTCTGCCCCGATGCCACCATGCTCAACTACGTTAACCCGATGGCGATGAATACCTGGGCGATGTATGCCCGCTATCCGCATATCAAACAGGTAGGGTTGTGCCATTCGGTGCAGGGAACGGCGGAAGAGCTGGCGCGCGATCTCAATATTGATCCCGCCACGCTGCGATATCGTTGCGCGGGTATCAACCATATGGCGTTTTACCTGGAGCTGGAGCGCAAAACCACCGACGGCAGTTACGGGAATCTCTACCCGGAACTGCTGGCGGCTTATGACGCAGGTCAGGCACCGAAGCCGAATATTCATGGGAATCCTCGCTGCCAGAACATTGTGCGCTATGAAATGTTCAAAAAGCTGGGCTACTTCGTCACGGAGTCGTCAGAACATTTTGCCGAATATACGCCGTGGTTTATTAAGCCAGGCCGTGAGGATTTGATTGAGCGTTATAAAGTACCGCTGGATGAGTACCCGAAACGCTGCGTCGAGCAGCTGGCGAACTGGCACAAAGAGCTGGAGGAGTATAAGAACGCCTCCCGGATTGATATTAAACCATCACGGGAATATGCCAGCACAATCATGAACGCTATCTGGACCGGAGAGCCGAGCGTGATTTATGGCAACGTCCGTAACGATGGCTTGATTGATAACCTGCCGCAAGGATGTTGCGTGGAAGTGGCCTGTCTGGTTGACGCTAATGGCATTCAGCCGACCAAAGTCGGTACGCTACCTTCGCATCTGGCAGCCCTGATGCAAACCAATATCAACGTACAGACGCTGCTCACCGAAGCCATTCTCACCGAAAACCGTGACCGTGTTTACCACGCTGCGATGATGGATCCGCACACCGCCGCCGTGCTGGGCATTGACGAAATATATGCCCTTGTTGACGATCTGATTGCCGCCCACGGCGACTGGCTGCCAGGCTGGTTGCACCGTTAAGGGGTAATCGCGTCCGGCGCTTTGGTGATTAAGCCATAGCGCCGTAACTGGCGGCAATGAGAGCGGGCGAGGAATATCACCGTAGTTAATGCGCCCAGCAGCGCGCAGAACATATCGGATTGCGTGTCCCACTGGTCGCCCTGGGTGCCAAGAAAATCATCCGCTCCCTGACCCATCGCCAGTGCCGCCCACCACTCGATCAACTCATACATGGCGCTTATCGCCAGTGCCACGCAGCAGACCAGAAACGCGACCATTTTACGTCCGCGCACGTACATCCCACGCACGAGGATTTCTCGTGCTACCAGTGCAGGCACCAGTCCCTGGAAAAAATGCCCCAGCTTGTCATACGGATTACGGCTCAATCCCAGCCATTCCTGCACGTCAAAACCGATGGGGACTTTCGCGTAGGTGTACTGACCGCCGACCATCAGGATAATGGCGTGAAAGAAAATCAATGCATAAAGCAGTGGCGTTAACGGATAACGTCTGGCGGTGGTAAGCAGCAACGGTACGACAATAATTACCGGCGTCACTTCCATCAACCAGGTGAGTTTGTCATGGGCCGAAATTCCGGTGTACATCAGGATTAACGTCAGCGCCAGTGCGCCAGTGTTAAGAACTAACGGCTTGAGTGTGCGGGTCATGGTGAGTTCGCAAGTCAGGGAAAATACTGACTATTCACCAGCAAGCGTGAAATTACAATCGCAAAAGAGGTGGCCCAGGGGGATCACCTGGCAGTATGCCGCCAGGCGCTGGGCCAAAGAAGTTACTTAGTGCAGTTCGCGCACTGTTTGTTGACGATTTGCTGGAAGAAGTCGTTGCCTTTGTCATCGACCAGGATAAACGCCGGGAAATCTTCTACTTCGATTTTCCAGATAGCTTCCATACCCAGTTCCGGATAAGCGACACATTCCAGATGCTTAATGCTCTGCTGTGCCAGCACTGCCGCCGGGCCGCCAATGCTGCCGAGGTAGAAGCCGCCGTGTTTATGACACGCGTCGGTGACTTGCTGACTGCGGTTACCTTTCGCCAGCATGATCATGCTGCCGCCGTGGGATTGCAGCAGATCCACGTAAGAGTCCATACGGCCTGCGGTGGTTGGGCCTAAAGAACCCGATGGATAACCGGCTGGCGTTTTTGCCGGACCTGCGTAGTAGATCGGATGATCTTTGATGTACTGCGGCAGCTCTTTACCGGCGTCGATCAATTCTTTCAGCTTGGCGTGCGCAATATCACGACCAACGATAATGGTGCCGGTGAGTGACAGACGAGTAGAGACCGGATACTGCGAAAGCTGGGCGAGGATCTCTTTCATCGGACGGTTGAGATCGACTTTCACCGCGTCGCCTTCACCCGCCTGACGCAGTTCTTCCGGAATGTACTGGCCTGGATTGTGTTCCAGTTTTTCGATCCAGATGCCTTCGCGGTTAATTTTTGCTTTGATGTTACGGTCAGCGGAGCAGGAGACGCCCATACCCACCGGGCAGGATGCGCCGTGACGAGGCAGGCGAATCACGCGGATGTCGTGAGCGAAGTATTTACCACCAAACTGCGCGCCGAGGCCGAGCTTCTGAGCCTCGATCAGGAGTTCTTGTTCTAACTGGACATCGCGGAAAGCCTGACCGTGTTCGTTCCCTTCAGTCGGCAGCTCATCGTAATAGTGAGCACTTGCCAACTTGACGGTTTTCAGGTTGGTTTCCGCAGACGTGCCGCCAATCACAAACGCGATATGGTACGGCGGGCAGGCTGCGGTGCCGAGAGTACGCATTTTCTCAACGAGGAAGTTTTTCAGTTTACCCGGAGTCAGCAGGGCTTTGGTTTCCTGATAGAGATACGTTTTGTTGGCAGAACCGCCGCCTTTGGCGACGCAGAGGAATTTGTACTCGTCGCCATCCACTGCGTACAGGTCGATTTGCGCAGGCAGGTTAGTGCCGGTGTTGACCTCTTTGTACATGTCCAGCGGTGCGTTTTGTGAATAGCGCAGGTTATCTTCGATATAAGTGTTATAGACACCTTTTGATAAGGCTTTTTCATCACCGCCGCCGGTCCACACTCGCTGACCTTTTTTACCGACGATGATGGCGGTGCCGGTATCCTGGCAGGTCGGCAATACACCTTTGGCGGCGATTTCGGAGTTTCTCAAGAATTGCAGCGCCACATACTTATCGTTTTCACTGGCTTCAGGGTCGTGAAGAATAGAAGCAACCTGTTGCTGGTGTGCCGGGCGGAGCATGAAAGAAGCGTCATGGAAGGCTTGCTGCGCCAGCAAGGTCAGGGCTTCAGGTTCCACTTTCAGGATGGTTTCGCCGTTAAATTCGGCAACACTAACGTAATCGGATGTGAGCAGATAGTACTCGGTATTGTCTTTCCCCATCGGGAAAGGCGCCTGATAAATAAACTCTTTATTTGACATAGCTTCCAGCCTGTAACTCTGTATTTGTTATACGAAAATGGCGTGCCGCACAGCGACGGGCAGCACGCAGAGTGCAATTACAAGAACCCGTACATCGCAGCGAAGATCCAGCCGAAGACGCACGATACGCTCACACCAATCAACCCTGGCAAAATAAAGCTGTGGTTGATGACGAAGCGGCCGATGTGGGTGGTTCCGGAACGGTCAAACTGAATCGCTGCCAGATCGCTCGGATAGGTCGGCAGGATGTAATAACCATAGCAAGCCGGTGCTGAAGCCACGATGTATGCCGGGTCAACGCCAATCGCCAGTGCAACCGGAACAATTGCTGCCAGTGCAGCGGCCTGGGAGTTAACAAACTTGGAGACCAGCAACAGAACAATGGCATAAGCCCACGGATACTCTTTCACCATTTCGCCCAGTACGCCCTGAATTTCAGACATATGCGCACCGAACATGGTTTCGGCCATCCACGCGATACCGTATACCGCCACGATGGCAATCATACCGGAACGGAAGACTTCATTTTTTGAGATGGACGCGGGATTGGTTTTGGTCAGGATAATAATCAACGCCCCGGTCAGCAGCATAAACATCTGGATAACCAGTACCATCGACAGCGGCTTGCCGCCAAAAGACGGACGCAGGTCAGAATCAGCACCAAGAAGTGCGACCACCGCGATTGCCCCGAGGAAGATCCACATTGCCAGCCAGTTGCTTTTCGGTAGTTTTTTATCCAGCAGCGTGGCGGTGTCACCGTAAACGTACTCACGGTTTTCCGGTACGGAGATGAATTTCTGGAACTCTTCGTCTTTATCCAGATCTTTACCACGGAACCAACTGAAAATACCGATCGCCAGGATACCTAACAAGGTAGAGGGGATGGTAATCGCAAGCAGGTCGAGGAACTCAAGGTGACGACCATCAAAGGTTACGTTCCCCAGCATTGCGACCAGCGATACTACGGCAACCGACACCGGACTGGCGATAATCCCCATCTGCGCGCCGATAGAGCTCGCCGCCATTGGGCGTTCCGGACGGATGTTGTTCTTAATCGCAACGTCGTAGATGATCGGCAGGATGGTGTAAACCACGTGACCCGTACCGCAAAGAATGGTCAGCGTACAGGTGACAAACGGCGCGACGATGGAAACATATTTCGGATTGCGACGCAGCAGTTTTTCGGCAATTTGCAGCATAACATCCAGACCGCCAGAGGCTTGCAAGGTCGCCGATGCTGCCACCACCGCAATGATGACCAGCATGACATCAACCGGTGGTTTACCCGGCTGAAGATGGAAGACGAAGACCAGAATGACCAGGCCGATACCGCCTAATAAACCCAGCGCGATACCGCCCTTTCTGGCACCATAAAACAGGCATATCAGTATTATGATAAGTTGGATGGTAAATAACATGTGTAAACCCTCGCGATAATCCCATTTAAATTCTTGCCAAATAGATCACAGCCACATTCTGTTTTGGATGAACTGTTATCAGAGACTGACTAAATATCCGTTTGGTCGTTGCTGGCTCGAGCAAATACTTCACAGTGAATATTGGCTGATTCAGGCAGCAGTAAATTTATGCACTGTGATAAGTGTTTTTTTCAGAGGAAAATACTCTCTGGCGATGGGGTTATAGTTTGTGTTTCGCAGATGTTAATGGTCTGTTTTTGCGCTATCTTGTTGATATTTATTGGTCTATTTTTTGTTCTACAGACGGATGTCATCAACTTTATAGATTATTCTGATCTACCTATTTATGGGTAAAAATACACATAATACGGGTGACATAATAGTTAATTAACTTTTGTTAGCGTTTTGAAATTAAAAACTCTATTTATCCGAATTGATATTAATTCGCAGGGGATGAAGAGGGATAATTATATTTGATCTGGCACAAGTTTTACTGATGGCTGATGTAACTTGTGCCAGTGCTGGTTTGCATTACTGCAATAATTGTTACTTCCAGATAACTAATAACGCGTTATTGGCAATATTGCTTCAGTAATGAGTAATGCTCTGCCTGAATACGGTAGCGATAAACCGGACGACCGGTGACGCCATAATGGATACTGGTAACTAAGATGTGACAATTCACTAGCCAGATCAGATATTTGCGGCAGGAAACGCGAGAGATGTTAACCTCGTTGGCCAGCTCGTCGGTTGAAAATTCATAGTCCTGGTGAGCGTCAATCCACTGGCACAGCGTGCGTAAAGTCTGCGGCGTTAAGCCTTTTGGCAGACGGCGGGTATCCTGTTCGTTAGATGAATTGCCATGAATTAGCTGATCCAGCTCGGCCTGGTCATAGTATTGATGTTTCTCCAGCGCCATTTTCTTTTGTCGCCAGCCGATGAGCGCCTCTTCAAAACGTGATGCCTGGAACGGTTTGATGAGATAATCAACGACGCCATAATGCAGAGAATCCTTAATGGTTGCGGCATCAGCAGCTGAGGAGATGACAATCACATCGCTTTTGCATCGAGCGTTGTGCAGGACAGGCAGTAAATCGAGCCCGTTTTCTTTTTGCATATAGATATCGAGCAAGATCAGGTCGATAGGTGTTTCGTTGTTGAAGATAATCTCTTTGGCTTTCTCCAGTGTCGAGGCTGTTCCGCAGCATTGAAAACCAGGGATCTGCGCCACGTATCGGCGATTCAACTCCGCTACCATTGCATCGTCATCGATAATTAATACATTGATCATTTGCTCGACCTCTCCCCATCCCAGGGTAACTGGACAAAAAATTGTGTGAAAATCCCGGGTTCCGATTCCACGGCAATGCTGCCGCCGAGATTTTCAACCTGTTGTTTGACAAGTGCCAGACCGACGCCTCGTTCACTTCCTTTTGTCGAGACACCTTTTTCAAAAATGTGATCGATTTTGTCGGGGGAAATTCCCGGACCATCATCGTTAATTTCACAGTGCAGCCAGCCGTGACGGTAGTGCAACGTAACGCTGATTTCACCACCGGGTTCTTGCCCTAATGCCTCCAGCGCGTTTTCTATCAGATTTCCCAACGCGGTAATTAACGTTGCGACTTGATCTTCACTACCGCTGTCTGGCAACTGGCTCTCACTATTTAATATCAGCGTATGGCCTAAATCGGTCGCGCGGTTAATTTTGCTGATTAAAAAACCAGCGATAACCGGAGATTTGATTTTACCCAGCAAAGAGCCAATCTCTTCCTGATAGTTGTTGGCTGTTTTTAGAATGTAATCTTCCAATTGCTTATAACTCTTCAGATGTAATAATCCGAGAATCACGTGTAATTTGTTCATAAATTCGTGGGAGCGTTCACGAAGTGCGTCGGCATAATTGACCAGCCCATCCAACCGTTGCATTAGCTTACGAACTTCCGTTTTGTCCCTGAAGGTAGAGATGGCTCCGATGATAACGCCATTGCTGCGTACGGGTACGGTGTTGATGAGTAATAGCCGATCTTTGACGGTAACCTCTTCATCTCGTCGCGGCGTGCCGTCACGTAATACTTCCGAGACATCCACCACCTGCGACCATGCCTGACTCAGTGTCGATAGCTTTTCGTCATCCTGGGATTTGTGATAATTAAGCAGTTCTTGCGCAGCATCATTGATGAGTGTGACCTCGCCGCGCGCGTCTACGGCAACGACACCTTCCTTGATTGATTGCAGCATTGCCTGGCGTTGCTCAAACAGAGTTGAGATTTCGTAAGGCTCCAGGCCGAACAGGATGCGCTTAAGTACTTTGACTAAAATCCATGTACCCAGCCCGCCAACCAGCACACCGAATAAAATTGACCAGATAATGCTCCAGCTACTGTCATTGATCTGCTGCGTTACGCGGCTTAACTCCAGGCCAATCGCCACCACGCCGATCTGCTTATGATTTTCGTCGTAGATAGGGGTAAATACGCGTAAAGCCTGCGCCAGAAAACCGCGATTAATAGCGACATTTTCCTCGCCGTTGAGCGCCTTCAGGATGTCGTCCCCTTTAAAGAGCTGACCAATGCGTTGGGTTTCAGGGTGCGAGTAGCGAAGACTTTGCATATTGGTAACGACAATAAACAGCAGATCGTTGCGTTTACGTACAGCTTCAGCGATGTCCTGGATACCGCTCTCCTGCGGTTTTTTCTGCAAGCCCTGACGAATTTCCGGCGAGTCGGCAAGGGTACGCGCCACGGCCAGTGCCTTGTTGGCCAGCCCGTCACGCGTCATATCGCTGATTTGCGAGAAGTAAACCAGATGCACTACCAGCAGCACCGAGAACAGCACTGCGCTGACCATTAAGATCACCGTGGTACTGAGTTTCATCGGACGTTTGCGTAACATGCGGCAGGGCAGTGAATGTCTCATCAGCTTCCTTGTATGACAAATTTCCTAAGCATTATCTCTGATGCTGCGGGTAATTCAAAGGGAGTAAGGGGATTGGCCATCCGGGGAAGCGGATTTGGTAACTGAAACTTCCGGTGTCGTCTGGCGATTCGAGAGCTATGCTTATAGCGAAAACCATACTTATGAGGGAGGGAAGGTCATGGATCAGGAACTATTGGACGTTGGTTATCGCTGCTATACCGGCGAAAAGGTCGATGTCTATTTCAACACCGCAATATGTCAGCATTCCGGTAATTGTGTGCGCGGTAATAGCAAACTGTTTAATCTCAAACGTAAGCCGTGGGTCATGCCGGATGAAGTAGACGTCGCTACCGTCGTGAATGTTATTGATACATGTCCCAGCGGTGCACTGAAATACCGTCATAAATAAGTGAGGGGAAAATGGAAATACGTGAGGGTCATAATAAATTTTACATCAATGATGCGCAGGGAAATCAAATAGCTGAAATTGTCTTTGTGCCGACCGGAGAGAATTTAGCGATTATCGAACATACCGATGTTGATGAAAGCCTGAAAGGGCAGGGGATTGGTAAACAACTGGTAGCGAAAGTCGTGGAAAAAATGCGCCAGGAAAAACGGAAAATTATCCCGCTGTGCCCGTTTGCAAAACACGAATTTGATAAAACGCGTGAGTATGATGATATTCGCAGTTGATGGGGCGAAGGCAGGAAGGACGTATTCCCAAAAGCAAAAACCCGCCTTGTAGGCGGGTTCTCAGGAATTAGTGGTGCCCGGACTCGGAATCGAAGATTTCTTCTATCATGATGATCATAGTGGATAATCTGGTACTGATTGCGTTGAGTACCGCAGTGGTAATCGCAATTATTAACGGTGTGTTTGATTAACCTGGTTAAAGGCCGGGGAGCGTTCCCCGGCTTGTGTTTATACCATCTCAATAATAGGTAAATGTAACCGGCAAACTGGCGGTGTAACTTCCGGCAGGAATCGTCCCTGTACGCGGTGAAACTCTGACCAGTAAGCTTCCGTCAAACTGTTTTGGACTCACAAGAAAAGGGGCTTTACTCAACTCAACCGGTGAGCCAAATGTAACGGCTCCCCCGCCTTTTTTCCATGATAGCGTAAGATCTACCATATTGTTGGAGGTCGTGATTTTAGAATTATTGCCCCCAGTAAACGTCACTTCAAATTTGGTAATATTACTTAAGCAATTTATTAAAATTGGGACTTCAACATTATTGTCACCTAATAAAGCGCCTGATGTCGTTATAAGGGGAAGCTGAACATTTTCAGGCAGACCAGTTCCATTATTGATCTGACATTGTGGATTGGTCACGGTCATGGTGATGGGTAAGCTAACGTTTGCTTTTTGCGCAGCATAACCCGCCAACGGTGTGGATGCGCTTAAGAGTCCCATAAGCAAGGGAAAAAGGAGACAACGCTTGTCAATCATAGGTCACCTCGACCGTCAAACTGGTATTAACATTCCCTGCCTGGAGCGTTTCACCGGGAATTTGTTTGGGTAAAAGCTGAAACTGGCCAAGCGTTTCACTATTTTTACTTAATGCCGTCGATGCAGGTGCAAAAGGCTTATTCAACTCAAGCGGCGCAAAATCCGTACCGGTTGCATTTTTCCATGACAACGCAAGCCCAACGCCAGATAAACCCGTTTTCATCAGACTGGTGCTGCTCGCAGCAACGCCTGCGGCTGGCGAAAATTTTATAGAGATCCCCGTTGCAGGCCAACTGCAGGAAATATTCAAATCGACGGTCTGAGCCGTTGTTGCACTATTTTCAAACTGACTAAAGCTGACCTGTTGAAAGTTAAGGTTTGCCGGAGAGAGTGACAATGCACAAGTATTTAAAGTTAACTCGGCATTTATAGTCGCTCTCTTCTGCACTGATTTCGAGGCAGAAGCGTTGTGAAATGAAAAAAGTATCAAAAAAAATAGTAGCCATCTATACATAACGTCATCAAGCCTATCTGTATATTAGCGAAACATTCAGGTACGTTGAAACCTTCCCGACAGGAAGCGGGATTGAAGGCTTAACGTTAATTCTGAATGTTGCAGTAGCATCAAGATTATATTTGTATGGATCAAATATTTTATAATTCGCATTAAGGGGAATGGTGTATAAATTCCCATACTGTCTGGTTATTTGAAAATTTAATTTCCGTCCATTTCTATCACTGGCACTAAACAACCCATTTGTAGCGTCAACTACGTTCTCCGGGTCAAAGCGAACATATAATCCATTAATCAATGCTTTATTTTTACAAGAATAAGAAACCATAATTTCTTTATATATACTGCTATTAACATCATTTGGGGTTAATTTACCAAAATCAATATTTTCAGGATACAAAGACATCGAGCAGGTGCCAATGTCATTAAAAATAAAAGTCATCATTGCCCCCAATATTGAACTGACATTTATTGCGGGACTGTTAACTAGTGTATTGCCTGCAGAAAGTATCGGTATATTAACAGTATACTCACCGGCTTGTGTGTTTTGTATCCAGTATTGATCATTTACCACAAGCCTGGCTTTTCCCAAAGAAGTACCTGCAGGCCAGTGGGCTTTTCCATCCCAGTCGACAGATCTAATGTTGTTAGAGGCAATGAACCCACTACTGCACGTCATACCCTCCAGTTGCCATTCAATGTTTGGATAGGGCGTCGTTATGGTGGTGGGGGTTTTACAGCTTCCTCCACCAGTCATTTTTAAGGTCATTTTACTCTTCTTGACTGCATTTTCTATATAATCCGGTTCACAATCAATGCTATTACTTAGAGTTAGATTCATAAGTAACAATGGGGCATTATCCGCCGACGTGTAGCCATTCATAAAATAGCGAGAATCATTGGGATCAATTTGAAAAGCTATTCCTCCTCCGCTACAGTTTGCCGCTATGGCGGGTATGGAACTGAGTGATAAAATAGCAATGAAAAGAGCAAGTATGAATTTATACATAGCAAACACCTAATGCGCCTCAGGATTTAGTTAGTTTATACTCTTTATCAACGCCATAATCATCGAATGCCACAATACTCAGGCTGTTACTGGTGACTGACTTACCCAGCGATACTTTTTCACCTGGAGCAAACACAGATAGTTTATCTTTAATATCCTCGCTAACTTTTATGGGTGATCCATTTTGTTTAACATTGATTATCGCAAAGTAGTAGGGGGTGTCGTTCCAGAGAACGGTGTTCCCCTCACTGCTTATCGCTTTAATATTCTGCTCAGCGTTTTCCCTTTTCTCTTTCAATGCGTCAGGACGATAAAACATTTTGACCTGAGTATGCAGCGCAATCGATAAGGAATTTTCGCCTTCTTTTGGTGCTTTTGGGATCTCCTGAACATTGATCCAAAATAGCGATTCTTTGTCCTTTGGTAATGCATCATTAATTTTCAGGATACGCAGAATTTGTTTATGCTGCTCAGCCACTTTAAAAAAAGTGGGGCTGGGCACAAAATAGACGTTTTTATCGTTCTGATCCTGATTTTCAATCCATATTTGCCCGCCATATTCCTGAGTAGACTGGTTATCAACCTGTACAGAGATATTCTCTCTTTTTTCATCAAAAACATAACGTGTGCTGTTAAGGACGAAAGCCGCATGAGTTGATGCCGTAAATAAACACAGTGATGCGAACGTGAATAATTTCTGTAGTGTATTTTTCTTAGCCACACTTAATCTCCTGTACTTTACCCATATCTTTCTTCAGCGATCGAGAGTCGAATTTGCAATCACCGACAGAAATTATCCCTTCATCTTTTTCTTCCAGATTCATTAACAGAATGCCGCCGTTGTTGACGTAGCCGATTTCCTGATTTTCCGCGTTTTTAGCAATACTCCCCATTGGAATAACGAAACCATTACCGCTGATGACTTTAACAATATAGGTGTTGATTTTTCTGTATTTCACCTTTTTATAGATAATCGCGTTTTCTGTTGGCGTTACATTGATTGCGTTTTCGGTTAATTCAACGCTCTGAGGTAAGTTGTCCGCATTGACCGTGATGGTGTTATTGTTATAAGCTGTTAAAGGTATCACTGCGCGTCCTTTTTTATCGCCAGGCATGGAACCATTGAATATGACGCCAGGAACATCTTCCATTTGTACAACTGCAATTTCATCATTTTTAACAGGCGTAAAAAGAATACCTGCATCAGGCAGTCCGATAATACTTCCGCCAACCTGGAATGACGAACTCGACGTGCTCCCCATTTGCGAATAGCTTGCTGAAGTTTGTACGCTATCAAACAGATAAGAAGCAGAAATTGCGCTTCCTGTGGTGTTACGCGACTGGTTGATGGACGCATTATAGCTCAAGCGAGAATTGATATTTCCAGAAACGCCAGTATTGAAATTAGTACCGTTACGGCGATCATAGTTTATACCTGAGAAGCTATAGTGCGATTTATCAAACACGCTAAAGGGCACGCTAAGGGAAACTCCGGCGTTATAATCGTATTCCATCCCCTGCAGTCGGGAATACCCGGCATTCAGAGAGACCGAGATATTATTAAAGCTCTTGCTAAGATTCAAGTTTGCACCTACTTCACTGGAGGTGTCCCAGTAGTCCTCCTTCCAGGCAGACATATTTAAGAACACATTCATTTCTGGTAATTGATAGGTAATAATCGATTCATACCGCTGTTTAGGCCTGTTGTTTAACAGGCTGTAATAGCGATAGTTGAAATCTGAATAATCAATATAATTCTCTGAGTTAAAACGATAACCGATTAGCTGTAAATTTGCGTTTTCCCCTAAGGCGCGGGCATATTTTACCGATGCGCTAAAACCATTCATGGCTTTACCATTATGATATTTGGCTTGCGACAGATTGCCGCTCATCGCGACTGCGCCAAACCAGCCAAAAGAACGGATAAGCCCCAGACCAACGTTAGTGTAGTTTTTGTCCACCAGCGCAGACGTATTAAGCGTAAAGGGCACAAAACCGTAATCATAGGTCATTTGCGCGAATAAGCTATCCTCATCACGCTTGTCACTGTATTGGTCTACTTTGCTACCTACGGCAATATTGTAATTATAATTACCGGGTTTCAATAAATTCGGCAGAACGGCAACTGGGAATCGCTGTTCTTTGACCGTGCCGTCTTCTTCATAGATCTTTAAAATAATATCGCCAGAATACACACCAGTCAGATCGTTAATCACAAAAGGCCCTGGCGGAACCACGAATGATTTCAGTGTATACCCGCCCTGTTCGACAGTGACACGGGCATGTGTTCTGGCAATACCGTTTATTACCGGGGCATAGGATTGTGAGTTCCAGGGATACATATCCTGATTGGATTTTAACTGTGCGCCATAAAAGGTAAATCCGTTATTCAGAGTATTGTAGGACTGGGTTTTGCCAATCAGAATATCTGATTTTATCGATTTAATTGCGTGTGTTAACAACAGGTTATTGCTCTGAAATTTTTCCCCCTGATACGCGTATCCTCTGCCAAGCAGGACCCATTCGCCAATATTGACTTGGCCCTCGATATTACCGTATGTTGTCCGGTCCTGGTTGCTTGATTTTGAAGTATTAAGATCATAGGCGAGTTTAAAACCGGTACTACCATAATCCCAAGAGCCGCCTTCTTTTTTTGTATCGATAAAACCCGCCTGAGGCATATCGATTGACAGCTCTTGCAGGGAAGGATCAAAAAATACTCGGCTGTTCTTCTCTTTATCTATGAGATAGCAGTTGCGTGTGGGATTAAGATACGCTTTATAAAATTCTTTATTGATAGTAATGCCTTTTTCCTGCAACCATTCATCAGAAAGACAAATATGCTCTGCATCATCATTGCTGATCGCTAAATCTACAGAGGTCGCAGTTTTAGAACCATTAAATAACAGGTCAATAACGTATTTCCCGGGTATGTTTTGCCCGGTTTTTTTCAACACCTCGGGTATCTCTTTACTTCCACCCCGGATAAAACTGTAATTAAAATCGTCGGCAAGAACTTCATTTGACCATAAATGAAAAATGATAGCGATACATAATACTTTTATTTTCATTTTTATTCCTTGCCGACGGATATCTCATTTAAGAAGGGAGTCGAGACTCCCTTTTTTATGCGCAATATTTATTTATATGCGATTACATAGCTTGCAGAGGCTGAGAATGGGCCAGCGGTAAGCGCGCCAGTGGCAGGTTTAGCCAGCCAAGCATTGTAATTGAAGGAGGGGATACCACCTGTAACATTATAATCAAGAGATGTTGCGCCTGTTTTAATTGCAGCTGCTGCTCCAGTTTTGGTTGCATTCATCGCGACCAGTGCCATTGTCGCGTTAGTACCTCCGGTTGCAGCGTTAGATAACCCTGTAGCCATTAGTGTTGGAGAGGACCACGTAATATTGGCCTGAGTCTTGCCAAGGCATGTTTGGTCTGTAGGAACGAGTTTGAAAGCTACTTGTTGCCCAGTTGTTCCAGTATTAGCAAGCGTACCTAAATTAACATTGCTAACCTGCGCGCCAGCACTATCTGTTACATTAATTTCACAAGTTGCAGTAGAAACACTACCAATAAAGGTCACAGTGCCCGTGTTTGGTGCAGCCATAGCACTAGACGCCACACCTAAAACTGCCAGAATTGCCGAACCTAAAATCAGCTTTTTCATTTTATACTCCATAAATAATAGGCTTAATTCTTAAGTCAGCTCATAACCATCTTGATGAGCGATGCAGAATATATTGCACTGGAAGTTCATAATCAAACGCCAAATAATCATCCGTTATTTTTCTATCATATTTTTTTATTTTTGATATACCTACTCATGAAAATTCAACTTATTGTCACCAATCCTTTTATTTTTATTAAATGGTTAAAATACAGAATGGGGGTAATAAATTCTTTATCAGGATATCTCCTCAAGATATAAAAATAAAAGGAAAACCTTTTTTTATTGACGGCTACCAAAGTTTATTTGAATGTCAATTATTTAAGATTTAAGAAGATAGTTACCTGGAGATAAAGTGAATAAAATATATGCAATAAAAAAGAACAAAAAGGGCGAGGCGGTTGTCGTTTCAGAAGTTAGTGAAGGTATAAGGAAGCGCGTTACTTCACGACTATCGTTGAACATTCTGTTAATGATTGGATTAGGGTTATTATGTTCTGCCTCATCACGGGCTTCGGTGACGACAAACTATATTCCTTACCAGACCTACCGCGATTTTGCTGAAAATAAAGGTCTTTTTAAACCTGGCACCGTGAACATATCTTTTTATGATAAACAGGGCAATGTCGTTACAAGCTTAAGTAAAGCGCCCATGATTGACTTCAGCTCTAATGACTTGACTGGGGTTGCAACATTGGTTTCGCCACAATATGTCGTCAGCGTTAAGCACAATGTTGGTTATCAATATGTAAAATTTGGCTATGCGGATGATTCCTCCTATACCCTTGTTGACAGAAATAACCACTGGAGAGATTTCCACACTCCCCGTCTCAACAAGATTGTTACTGAGGTTACACCGCTAGATATAACCAATGCGGGCACAGCTAATGGAACCTATCAAAATGCTAACCGTTTCCCTGTGTTCTATCGAGTAGGTGCAGGGACTCAATATGTAAAAGATACCAACGGAAAAATTTCCCATTTAATGGGGGCGTACTCGTATAAAACAGGTGGAATAGTAAATACGCCGTTTATATCTGACTGGAGTTTTGTCACGAATACCACTAATACTCCGCTCTCAACATACGGTACTCCCGGTGACAGCGGTTCTCCTCTTTTTGCCTGGGATGCAGACCAAAATAAATGGGTTTTGTTAGCCGTTCTCAATTCATATGCAGGGGTCAATGGCAATACTAACTGGTACACAATAATTCCTGCCGGTGATGTAAAAAATACGATGAAACAAGATGCCGATGCACCGGTAAATACAAAACAAGGTGAGGGGGATATTCATTGGTCATATGACGAAAAAACGGGACTTGGTTCATTAACCCAGGGAAGCACATCATGGGAAATGCATGGAAATTTGGGCGCAACATGGCCTGCTTCGCTTAATAGCGGTAAAGATCTAACTTTTCAGGGCGGCGGTACTGTAGTGTTAGAAAATGCCATTAATCAGGGGGCTGGCACACTTACTTTTGATGATGATTATATTGTCAAGCCCGTTGATACTCAGACATGGAAAGGTGGCGGAATTATTGTTAATGGTGAGCATCTTGTCGACTGGCAGATTAATGGGGTTACTGGTGATAGTTTGCATAAACTGGGTACGGGGACGTTAAAAATTAGCGGTACTGGTGTAAACCCAGGAAGTTTAAGTGTGGGAGACGGAACCGTAATATTAGCACAGCGTGCTGATGATAACGGACTGAGCCAGGCGTTCAGTTCTGTCAGTATTGTAAGCGGGCGCCCTACTCTGGTGCTAAGCGACGACAAACAAATTAATCCAGATAATATCAAATGGGGCTATCATGGCGGCAAGCTCGACATTAATGGAAACGGTTTGACTTTTCATAAACTTAACGGGGCTGATGATGGAGCCATACTGACTAACAGTGGCTCCATGGCTAATGTTAATCTGGATTTCAACAGCCCAGATACAACAGCCACGATTGCTAATATCTGGCACGGCCATTTCACCGGCAATCTAAATATCAATAATGAGGTTACAGCAGGAACACAGAATGATTTCGTTATTGATGGTGGAGTGGATACTCAGGGGAGTATAACCCAGCAAAATGGTCGGCTATTTATGCAAGGACATCCGGTTGTTCACGCCGTCAGCAGTCAGGACGTAGCAAATAAGTTAAAGGCACTGGGTGACAATTCTGTACTGACCCAACCGGTGTCATTTACTCAGAACGATTGGGAAAATCGACAGTTCAGTATGGCTGAGCTTAACTTACAAAATGCTGAATTTAACCTTGCAAGAAACGCCAGCCTTAATACGAGAATTAATGCCGATCATTCTACCGTTACATTAGGTAGTGAGGATCTTTATATTGATCTCAATGACGGGAATGGCGTGGCAACCAAACCAACATTGGGTAAGTCAAAGGCAACCGCTGAAGATGATCAGAGTCGTTTCAATGGACATGTACAGTTGAAACAAGGATCGGCACTAACTATTAATGAACATTTTGTCGGTGGTATTGATAGTACAGATAGTGCGACGACGATAACCTCTAAAGATACCACACTTAATCAGCTCAGCCGTTTCACCCAATCTTCTTTGTCATTAGGTGAAGGGGCAAAATTGACCGCTACAGCCGGATTGCTTTCTGACGGGACAGTAAGCAGTAATGCGGGTTCGAGCCTTTCCTTACTATCAGACCAGCCAGGAACGATGTATTCCGCCCAAAGCTGGGAGCTTAGCGGACAAAACACGAGCTTAAATGTTGGCGCGGGTGGGATCATCACTGGAGATATCAATGCCAATGATGCGGCCAGCATTAGCTTTGGCACGACTGATATTAACCAATCCACAAATTACTATGGAAATATCAGCGCGCCGTTGGCAAGTGTAACAATGAAGGACACTGCCTGGCTGGCAAATGAGCAGTCGGTGGTTAAGTCGCTCACTTTGAATGGTTCAACACTGAGTTTTAATCGTCTCGGGCAGGGGGGACTGACGGCAGATACGCTGGAGGCCACTAACAGTTCGTTCATTATTAATGCCGATGGTAAAGCAGCAGATACGGTGACGGTAAACCAGACGTTGACAGGGGCGAATAACACACTAGTTGTTATTCCTACGACGAATTCAGTAAAACAGGCCGGTTACCCTGTGTCATTGGTTACTGCTCCGAAAAATACACAAAGCGATATATTTACACTTAACCCGGTTTCAATAAATTCGGGGTTCCATAGTTTCACACCGCAACTTGATGTGTTGGAGACCGACGTTAATAAGCAATGGCGTCTGGAGGGATTTTACATACAGCCTGATAAAGCCGCTTTGCGGACAGGCAAGAGTTTTATGGATCTCGGTTATAAAAACTTTATTACAGAAATTAATAATCTGAATGATCGTATGGGTGACTTACGCCATACCCATGGTGAAACAGGAGCCTGGGCTAGACTTAACAGTGGTTCGGGCTCAGCTACTGATGGATTTACCGGAAGTCATACGCACTTGCAAATTGGGGCAGACAGGAAACATATAATTGAAGGCGGAGAGTTATTTACTGGGGTCACGGCGACATTTACAAACAGTAATAACCGGGGAAGTGGATGGTCAGGAAGAACCAAATCAACGGGTATTGGTGTGTACGCTTCAGCTATGTTTGACTCTGGACTCTATGTAGATACTATCGGGAAATATGTGCGTCATGACAATCATTACTCATCAAGTGCGTTAGGAATGCCAGAACAAGATTATGGCTCGCACTCCTGGTATTTGGGCGCTGAGGCCGGTTGGCGTTTTACCTTACCTGACGAAACATATATACAGCCGCAAACAGAGTTGATCTACGGTACTGTATCTGAGAATCAGTTTTCCTGGCAATTCAATGGAGCTGAGATCAATATGCAACGTAAGCAGATGCAACCGTTGATTGGTCGCACAGGCATTGAATTTGGCAAAACATTCAGGGGCAAAGACTGGGAAATTACAGCATTGACTGGGATTAATTATCAGTACGATTTATTTAAGCCTACTGTTACAGCATTCAAGGATCTGGCAGGTGATACATATATTAATAATGGTAAAGATAGCAGAGTGGTATTCAATGTCGGGTTAAATACTAAAATCAAAGAAAACACCAGGATAAGTCTGAATATGGAGCGATCTGAGTTTGGTTCTTACAATATTGATAAGTTAATTAATGCTAATATTCGTTATACATTCTGAGTCGTAGAGTAGATAAAAAAGAAAACCTGAACATATTGTTCAGGTTTTCTTATTGATTGATTACTATAGACAGTCAAATATACTTATCTGCCTGACATTCAGTAGTGTAAAATTTTATCTTATGTTGCTATTTTTTAGAATGGCCTTTTTCTTTACTTTAGCTTATAGTTGAATTCAGTTCAGGTATCTAATGTTTTTATATATGCTATGACCGTTGCTCTAATAATGGTTACAAAAGACATTTATTTAAAAAATGGTATCTTATATTTTGCAAGCCAGGATGAAGGGTATAAATGTTTTGAGTTCAGTGGGCGTGCCTCTGTATATGAGGCCGTTCAGCAATATAGTCATGTTTATATAGTCTGCGATAATAATAATTATTTTTTATACAGTCTTCTTTTTTCTGGGGGGCCTGTTAAGTGCATATGTGCTGATAATGTAACTATACACTATGGAAATCGGTTATCAATTGATTATACATATCCACCAGAACAAATCTTGTGCTCTCTTAATGATATTGAACGAGAGATTCTGTACCTCTACTTTATTAAAAGGAGGAAAATAAAAGAAATTTCAAAGATCACATGTTTAAGTGTAAGTAAGGTCTATTATAGAATAAGAATGATAAAGATTAAGTTTGGTGCTGAGACGACACGGAAGCTCCCAGTTCTGTTTAGATGTTATCTGTAACATCAAATGATTTGATTTCTGTCTTTTCATATTTTTTCATAACGTAATTATTATCAAAGTTAATAAATTCTATCATCATAGAGACTAATTATTTAGAGTCTCTAAAGTTAGTCGCTATGTCGATGAGAAACTTTTTACTGAGAGGTATTCATCTTTGCGTTATTTTCGAGTTTACAGAGAGGATACCCCATGACATTATATTCTTACAAAGCATGGGGGTGACTGTATGAATAGTCAAAATGCTTTAAGTAATATGAGGCTTGCTGTTAGAGGAGATATACCCGGTAACTCTACATTAGTTCTTAAAAAGATTAGGTTTTACAATTGTGCTATTATTTATCTTCGCAATGCCCAATTACTGGTTAAAACGATAGATGGAGGAATTATTGATATTCCACCTGAATCAATATGCTATATTGAGAAAAATACAGTCATTGATGTTACACTTAACGTGTTAGGTGAAGGCATGCCTTATGATATCTTTCATATAGATAACAATATGTTAAGTTGTATCTGTAAAGTCATGGAACCATTGTTACTGAATCCACATAAAGTTGGCCCTATGCGAAGTAGAATTTTTAATTGCATGGCGGATAAGACAGATACAGAGATATTTAAGATGATAATAGAAGCAAATGTTCCTCATCATAGACTAATTTATAATATTACTTATTTGTTATCTAAAGTTGATGATATTGAATCTTTGGTTTGCTCATTATCAGTTTCAACAGACTCTACTTTTACAGAAAAATTAAAGTTAATAATAGAATCGGATCTTTCAAAACCATGGCGACTGGTTGATCTGGCAAATATCTTACATATGTCAGAAGTCTCAATTCGGAAAAAACTTGAAAAAGAGAATAATAATTTTAACAATTTGGTTCTGGATATTAGGATGCAACATGCAGCAAGACTAATAACTACGTCTGAAAAACATATTAATAGTATATCTGACGAGGTCGGATATGTTAGTACATCATATTTTATCCGTAATTTTAAAAGTTATTTTGGTATAACACCAAAACAGTTCTCCTTGAAAGTGAAAAGGAAATCATAATTAATATTGCATATCTAATAGCGATAAAAGCAGTTCTTACTGATTTTCAATCTATTTCCTGTGAGGTGAAAAAGGTATGCATTTTTAATAAGTTTTACCCATCCATGATGAGTTTCTTTTCTATATCTTAAGAATAATGTTATTTTTTAACCAAAAGTGATGCTGTTGCGCAGGGAATATTTGGGGTATATCCCATAGAACTGAACGTTCATTCCCCCAAAATGAGAAGTTGAACATGCTTCCATAGCGATTAGTGTTCCGGACTCGAATCGTTGAACGATATCCTGCAATTTGGAGCATGAGATGTTTCTATTCTATGCAACAGAATCATCATTAATCCAGACGCAGACCTGAAAAACAGGCTTGGCAATATAACAATCCTGATCGTGTTCATGTGATATTACTCCCGGATTAATGCAGTCAGTAAAAGCATGGCACTGACTGCATTAAGAAGGGACGTCCATCATATCACGAAACAAAAGCTCCCACCGACATCGCCACTGAAGTCCTGCACCGTATCGGTGAACTTGTAACTATCCAGTATAATCATTCTATACACATTTATTGGCTTGAGGAGTCAACTACTTCTTAATTTTGGAGAGAAGAGTGTCAGGTGATACGTTAATTCGCCATTATCTACATATATAGCGGTTTACTTAAATAATAGCGAATTATTTACCCATGGGCTCAATTAATCTTCGAATATAAAAACATCCACAAGCTAAAACTATTATTGTTTTTCGAAAAAAATAAAAGAATATGATAAAATAATATTAGTGTGCGAAATAAATGAAGAATTGCGCCTCGCAATGATATAAAATAAAAAACAATAAATACAAAAACACTTAAACGCCATATGGGGTTGTTTATTACTTGCTTTTATTTTTGTAGCTTTGTCCTTCATTATGTAATGTGGATATGGAGTTGCTATTATTTTTCTAAATAATCTTAGGTGGCGCAATGTGATTTAATTATTGCAATGTAAATATGCTAATTGCACTACTATAAAATCTGTATTGTGGATGTGCTTTTTACAGGCGTGGGCTGAATTTTTATTTTTTTTACTGCAATTAATAAAGGTAACTGGAAGCTTATTTATTAATAAAGGCATAGTTCTATTTGTTGGTATTATGTTATAAACGTTATGGAGTCTTACCCGTGAACAGAATATATTCACTTAAGTATTGTCACCTTACTCAAGGGCTTATAGCTGTATCAGAATTAGCATCCCGAGTATCCTCTAAAACTGGTCGAAAACTTCTCGCTACATTTATAGTTTCCTCCTTGTCTTATGGTGCTGCTGAACATGCCTATGCAGCACAGATGGATACCCGAAATTTCTGGATCCGTGATTATCTCGATTTGGCACAGAATAAAGGTGTATTTCAGCCTGGAGCATATGGGGTAAAAACGCCATTAAAAAATGGTGGTGAATTCAGTTTTCCTGAAGTAACGATCCCTGATTTTTCTCCAGTATCCGCTAAAGGTGCAACAACTGCTATTGGTAATGCCTACAGTGTTACCGCAAGCCATAATGGCACTATTCACCATGCCGTTAAAACTCAGACATGGGGACAGTCAGACTATCATTATGTTGATCGGGTGACCAAAGGTGACTTTGCGGTCCAGCGTCTGGATAAGTTTGTTGTTGAAACAGCTGGTGCAACAGAGCATGCTGATTTCAACTTATCAGCAGCAGAAGCATTAGAGCGTTATGGTATTGAGTTCAATGGAAAGAAACAGATAATCGGTTTTCGGGTTGGAGCCGGAGCAACCGGTGTTACATCTTATGGGGTGGGACAGGCATATAATCCATTATTACGCAGTGCTTCTATGTTTCAGTTAAACTGGAACAATATGTTAGCCACGAATAATACAGGCGGATTTTATAATGAAGTGACAGGAGGAGACAGCGGTTCCGGATTTTATCTTTATGATAATCAGAGGAAAAAATGGGTCATTCTTGGAACAACATATGGTAAAGCATTCTCTAGTAAGGATACCTGGGCCTTTTTTGCCCGATATGATCAGGACACTGTCGATACCCTGAAAAATACTTTTACTCAGGAGGTGAACCTCAATGGTCAGAAAATGACCGTCAATAATAAAAATATTACTGTTAACGGTAACACAACCGCTATTGAGCTGACCAAGAATAATAAAAATAAAGATTTGAAATTTCATGGTGGCGGGAATATTGAACTCACCGATAACCTGAACTCAGGAACCGGAGGAATGATTTTTGATGAGGGGCAACATTATTCGGTCACCGGGAAAGATAAAACCTATAAAGGGGCGGGTATTGATATCGGAAAAGGGACGGTTGTTGACTGGTCGGTTAAAGGAGTGGCAAACGATAACCTGCACAAAACAGGAGCCGGGACACTGAATGTCAATGTGGCCCAGGGGAATAACCTGAAAACGGGTGACGGTACCGTTTTTCTTAATGCAGAAAAAGCGTTTAATGCTATCTATGTTGCCAGCGGTCGCGGAACGGTCAAACTGGGGCAGGTTGATGCGCTGGATAAAAACAGTGATTACAGAGGCATTTATTTTACCAGTCGGGGGGGGACACTGGATTTAAACGGGTTCGGCCAGTCGTTTAAAAAGATAGCGGCAACGGATGTTGGTACAGTAATCACCAATACATCAGATAAAAAAGCGACTCTTTCCTTACAAAACGCCGCGCGTTATATCTATCACGGCAACATCACGGGAAATACGGATATCGAACATGCCGGAACACAAAAAAATGCCGACAGCAGCCTGATTATTGACGGGAACATTGATACACACAATGCTATCACTGTGCGAAACTCCCAGCTAAGACTACAGGGACATGCCACAACACATGCTATTTTCCGTGAAGGTCCCCGGTTCTGCTATGTCCCCGGAGTTCTTTGTGACAAAGATTATGTTGCTGATTTTGCCAGACTGGAAAGTGAGGCAAATAAGAAAAATAACAGTGAGTATAAAACAAATAACCAGGTGTCCTCTTTTGAGCAGCCCGACTGGGAAAACAGACATTTTCGTTTTAAGACGCTGAATCTGGATAATGCTGAGTTCACAACTGCACGAAACTCAATAGTTGAAGGCGATATCGTTGCGTCAGATTCATCGCTGAAACTCGGAGGCGATGTTCCGGTATTTATTGATAAGTATGATGGAATCAATATTACAGGTAATGGTTTTGGCTTCCGCCAGGATGTCCGTGAAGGACGCTCAGCAGACGACGGCAGTAGCAGTTACACAGGCAATATCACGCTTAACAATAACTCCACGCTGGATATTAACAGCCGTTTCACCGGCGGGATTGAGGCTCATGACAGTCAGGTAAATGTCTCCTCACCGGATGCTCTGCTGCAGAACAGTGGTGTTTTCGTGAACTCCACCCTCTCTGTTCGGGACGGCGGTCATCTGACGGCACAGAAAGGGCTCTACAGTGACGGTCGGGTTCAGATTGGGAAGAACAGTACACTCTCCCTGAGCGGAACACCGGAAGCCGGAGCTGATAACACCTGGATGCCCGTACTGACATACATGACAGAAGGCTATGATTTAACCGGTGATAACGCCACGCTGGACATCAGCCA